>JANNYV010000333.1:0-5082 GCA_031410275.1 Bacteroidota bacterium | reverse complement strand
TGTATCAATGGTATTTAAATGCAGGCATTATCACCGGTGCAACATCGGCAAGTTATACCGCTACGCAATCTGGTAATTATACGGTACAGGTTACAAACGCAAACAATTGTTCAGCAGTATCATCTATTGTAACAATAACTGTTAATCCATTACCGGTCACACTAATTTCCCCTTCGAGCTCCACTACATTTTGTGTCGGAGGAAGCGTCATTTTAAACACAACTGCAGGAAGTGGCATGACGTATCAATGGTCTTTAAATGGAACCCCGATAACCGGTGCAACCTCAAGCAGTTATACAGCAACACTTGCCGGAAATTATACAGTACTTATTACTAGTAGTGCAAATTGTGCTGCTACTTCTATAGCAATGACATTGGTTGTAAATGTATTACCGGTTCCTATTATTATTAATACCGGTGGTGTATTATCAGTAAATGGCGGAACCTTTACGAACTATCAATGGTATCTCAATGGCAACCCAATTTCGGGCGCTACCAATGCAACATATTCGCCTTCACAAAACGGGACTTATACAGTGAGGGTTACAGAGAATGGTTGTTCAGGTCTTTCATCCGGTATGAATCTTACCGATGTGGGTGTTCATGATATTGCCATTACTAATAACATTATCATCAGCCCCAATCCAACCAATGATATTATTCATATTGAAGGAATTAAACCATACAGCATTAGTATCCGAAATCTTCAGGGACAATTGATAAAGAAAGCCTTTAATAAATCTGAAATTTCATTGGCCGATTTTGCCAATGGAATATACATGATGCAACTACATGCTAAAGACGGAACCTTGTTAGTGAATAAGAAAATTGTGAAGCAATAAGAGGTAATAAATCACACCGGATCAAGCTCTTTGATATCAAATACAAGTGAATGTCACAGATTTTTTGTTTTGAATTTTCACGCTTATAATCTATGAATCTTTGGTTCTTAATTTTACAACCCACTAAAGTACTTCAAGGAATTCTATGACAATCCGTTAAATTATACCACTCAAATTTAATGTGTTATTGCCAACTGATTATAAATGCCTATTATCTCATTTGCCTTTATCTCACGCAATACACAGAAGGCTTTCAGCCTTTGCATTATTCTGTGGGGTCTATGCATTCTGTGAGCCACAAAAGAACGGTGACTGAGTTAATTTTAGAATGGCTGATTTGTGATGGTGCAATTTTACGGATAAACATTCGTAATTCCCCGGATTAAAGGGAGAATCTTTTAATCCATCCATTTATCAAATCTGTGTTCAAAAAAAGGTAAAAAACTGAATTTCTCAAGCAGAGGAGACCAGTAAGCAAATATCGGTAATCCTATTATTTTAATGTCTTAGGAATGACCAAATTGGTTCCTATTTTTGCATTGAGCTTTTCAATAAAATAAGCAGAAAGTAAAGGCGATGCTTCTTCAATATGCTGGTGCACAAAAAAATAAAGCTTTTGTAATCCTTGTTCTTTCCATTCCGCAATACGTTCTATCCAATCATCGAGTCGTTTGTAATCTGATACATGATTTGCACCAACGTAACGAATAAAAGCAGTTTGAGAAGTAACACGCATATGCATAATATCTCTTCGCCCTGCAGTATCATCTAATACATTAATCATTTTCTTCTTTTCTAATAATGTATAAATTTCAGTTGCAACCTCAGCATTATTATACCAATCTGTATGTCTGAATTCAACAGCCAATGGAAAATCATTGGGCCAATAATCTATAAATGTCCGTACACGGTCAATATCTTTTGGCGAAAAATTATCAATCATCTGAAGAAAAGGCACTCCCAATTTATCTTCGAGATGTGAGGCATTCGATATAAATTGATCAACAACTTTTTCGGTATCTTTCAAACGGCCCCAATGCGAAATTTCTTGCCCTAGTTTTGGAAAAAATTTAAATCCGGCCGGTGTATTTGCCTTCCATTTTTGAAACTGTTCTGCAGGAAATAAACGATAAAATGTTGCATTGAGTTCAATGCTATTAAACTGAGTTGCATAATAGGCTAATTCATCTTTTGTTCCTTTAGGATAAAAATTCTTTAAATCAGTTTTGTTCCATTTAGCACAACCCACATAGGCTTCAAACTTTTTTGATTTCAATTTTCCTAAACTTTTCTTAGTATCCGGATGGTCAGGGGGTAATGTAAAATCAATAAGTTCAGGGTTAGCAACACTTCCAAATTTCATAATGAGAATTTGTCTGCAAATTAGATTTTTTTCGGACGGAATAGTATAAAATGATTATTCGATGAGAATATTTTTTATATATTAAAATAGTAAGTTAAAAATTATACATGAGTTCACAGACAATCAAAGCAGGAAGAGACGCTAATCATTCCTTATTCTAAAAATCTCGTGTCTTACTTTGCCAACAGCACCGTTCCCTGTTTCTTTATGTGCTTACCATTATTACAATAGCCATCCACTATCCATACATAATTATCAGGAGGTAATTCGATGTTATTAAATGTACCATCCCATTTTTTATTAGGGTCTGTAGTTTCAAATACAACTTGTCCCCAACGATTAAATATTTTAAAATATTCAAGTTTTGAAACATTCGAATTCAGCAATCCAAAATTTCTATTCACCGCAATATCACTGGCCGGATTAAAGACATTGGGTAAATGAATATCAGTACATTCAGTTTTCACGAATACTGTATCACTTCGTACACAACCTGAAGAGTCATTGGTGACTTGTAACACATAAAACTGCACATCTGTTGGTGTACATTTCGGATTCGGAATATAAATCTGATCTAAATAAGTAGCCGGGCTCCAAACGTAGGAATATTCTTTGCCCATCGATAATCTCGGTCCGCCTAAAATAGTATAAGCACCATCAGCTACAAATCTGTCTTCACCTGCATCAGCAGTAATTCTGCTCACTCTCACCAATATAGATGTATCGTAGGCACAGCCGCCACTGGCCGTAAACTCTAGATGAACATTGTACCGATAATCTTCTCTCGGATAAACATATATTGACGTGGTATCATAAGGTGCTGTAGCATTATAAATAGGATCCCATATATTACTATAAAGTCCCGGTCCGTTTGCGACTAATAAAATTGTATCCCCCTGACAGATCAACGTGTCATTGTTCACTTCAATCAGTGGTTTCGGAAGCACACGAATTAATTTGCAATCCACTTTCATTGTTGGCAATCCTTCATCAATTGCAAAATAAACATTGTACAGTCCCGGTGATGAATATGTTACTGGAGGAGGTACTTGTAATGTTGATGAAGGTGGTGCCGCCATCGCACAACTATTATATTCTAATCTCGAAATAGAATTACCGATATTATTTGTTGTGTAGGCAAATACATTATCCTTATCTCTCAAAAATCTAGTCAAATAACGAGGACCATTAAAGCCTGCAAAATTTCCAAGGTTAGTGGCAACCGGCACACCTGTTACAATGGCATTAAAAGTCAGTAAGGTCATGGTATTACCACTTTCATTAGTTACATAACCATAATAATTCCCGCAATCTCTGATGATAGAAATATCACGCGGGGCATTAAATAACCCACCCGGATTTCCTAGATCATTATCAACAGCAGGATTTAAAAGGGAGTTGCCAAAATCGAGACGACTTAATTTTTGCGTCAATCGGTTGATAATAAATAAATGCCAATCGGTGCCATCAAACACAGGCCACATACCTGTTGGAAAAGCAAGGCTACCCGGATTTCCTAAATTAGTGACGGTTGGGGTGCTAGTAATATTGGCTCCGAAATCTAAACGAATTAAATTACCCGTAAAACCATTATTTGTGAAGGCATACCAATTACCTGCTTCATTGAAAACATATAAATCTTGAGGGTTCAACATGAGTCCGCCCAAATTACCAAGATCATTGATGGTGGGCGTATTCATTAAACTGCTTCCAAAATCAAAACGAACGATATCTGAATTCACCGCAGTACTTCCACCGGTTAAAAATCCGTACCAATTACCACCGGTATGAACCAATTCAAACCCTTTTGAATTCACAGGAATATCACCTAAAAAATTTCCCATATTCGTTGCTAGGGGAACATTAGACAAACTGTTTCCAAATTCATATCGAATCATATCACGAGGTGCAGTTGAATTCACCACAAATACAAAATAATCATTACTGTCTTTGGCCATGGCAATAGAAGAAGGTCCATTCAAACCGGTACCGGCTGCAATACTACTACCTGCAGGAAGGTTATTTAAATAGGCCGAACAGAATCCCCAATAATAGGTGGACGCATTGGTTAGGAAACTCGGATTTAACTGCAATTCATTCCCAACACATAATGTATCAGGCCCAACAATGACTTGCGACAATACATTTTTTGTGGAGAAAAGAAAGCAGATTACGAATAAAAAAAGGTGTGTACGTTTCATATTTGTCTTCAAAGTGACGAATTTAATTTGCTAATATAATAATTACCTTCGAATTACTTAAAAATATCTTTAAAATCTAAATTATTTAAGCCGTTCTATGTTTGAAAGATAGACAGCTATTTTCGCTGAAACGTTGGCGTGGTCTGACATATAAGCCTGACACCTTTCTTGTACAACTCGATAAAAATTATTATTAGAAATAAGTTGAGAAAGGATGGTTTCGGTTTCTTTATTTGAGGTATCAAAGGCAATTTCTTTTTGAACTAGTTCAACGGCCTCATTAAATTTTTGATACTTCGGTCCAATGAAAATTGGAATGTCATAAATCGCTGCTTCCAATATATTATGAATGCCCTTGCCATATCCACCTCCAATATACGCAATCGTTCCCTTTCGGTAAAGTCGCGAAAGAATACCCAAGGTATCAATCACCATAATTCGGGCAGCTGATTTCTTATACCGCGTATAATATTCAACTTCTTCATTCACCCATGTTGATGAGTAAGTATTTATTTCATGCGGCGCAATCAGTATTTTCCAATCTTGTGGCAGCAATTGAATCATTTTCTTTAATGTGTCTTCATCGCTTTTCCAAACACTGCCTGCTATAAATAGATTCTGTTGAGCAGTAAAATGTGTGATTATTTCATCTTCAAATACTGCTTGTTGAATTTCG
>JANNYV010000332.1:0-4600 GCA_031410275.1 Bacteroidota bacterium | reverse complement strand
CGCAAGGCCCAATTGGCTTCACAGGTGCAACGGGTTCACAAGGCCCAATTGGACTGACAGGTGCAACTGGTTCGCAAGGCCCAATTGGCTTCACAGGTGCAACGGGTTCACAAGGCCCAATTGGACTGACAGGTGCAACTGGTTCGCAAGGTCCAATTGGATTAACGGGTGCAACGGGTTCGCAAGGTCCAATTGGCTTAACGGGTTCACAAGGTCCAATTGGATTAACAGGTTCACAAGGTCCAATTGGCTTAACAGGTTCACAAGGTCCAATTGGATTAACGGGAGCGACAGGAGCAAACGGCGCACAAGGTATTCAAGGTTTAACCGGGGCGACAGGTCCACAAGGTCCCGCGGGTACATCAGGTACAGGTTCTGTGTCAGGCACTTTAAACTATATAGGTAAATTTACTCCATCAGGCACTGACATGGGTAATTCTCAAATTTTTGATAACGGAACTAATATAGGTATTGGTGTCACATCAGGCTTTGGTGGTAAAGTTGCTATTGTTGAATCTTCTGCATCAGCAGCCTTATCTAGTCAGAGTAATTTTAATAATGGTACAGGCGTTGTAGGTAGATGCAATGTTGGATCCAATGCCTATGGAGTGTATGGCGAAAGCTCAACAGGATACGCAGGATATTTTAATGGTAAAATACAATCTACCGGTAATATAGGAATAAATGCTATACCCAACTCGATACCAAATTACCCATTAAGTTTTGAAGATGCAATAGGAGATAAAATATCTCTCTTCGGTTCTTCAGGTGCTCATTATGGAATAGGCATACAAGGCGGTTTACTACAAATACATTCAAATGTTTTAGCTTCTGATATTGCTTTTGGATATGGACAAAGTAATGCAATGACGACCAATGTAACCTTCAAAGGAAATGGCAACGTAGGTATTGGTATTGCATCGCCAAGTGCAACTTTGCATGTAGTAAGAGGAACGGCTTTTAATGGTACTGCCGAGTTTGATGGCTCATTTAATAATTCTCATTTTAATTTTGGCAGCAATGAAGATACTTATATTAGAGGTGGTGCTGCGGGTTCAAAAGTATTAATAAATGATGTGCCTTTTACAGGTGATGTACTTATAGCTACCAACAGCAGTAATGTGGGTATTGGTACTTACACACCACAAAACAAATTAGAAGTTGTTGGTGATGCAGATATTACAGGCAATGTAGGTATTGGAGTTTCAACACCGGCAAGTAAGTTAGATGTATTAGGAAATGCAAATGTTACGGGCAACGTAAGTTCATCAGGTCCGGCATCAGGCTTTCGTTTTGACGATCGTACTTATAGCCCTACTTATAGCTGGCAATGGTATTCAAATAATGGAACTGCCCGCTTGTACGATCAGGGATATAGCGCAGATAGATTAGCTATAACACACGATGGATATGTAGGAATAGGTATTCTTAATCCTGCAAGCCCTCTTTCTTTTTCCAATGTTTTGGAAAAAAAAATATCATTGTATCATGGCACAACCGGTGACGCAGGCTTAGGTGTTTTCCCAAATGAATTAAGAATTAATTCTGATTATAGCGGGGCTGATATAACCTTTGGTACAGATGATTATAGCAATGGGTTTACAGAACGTATGCGTGTTACCGGAAGCGGTCTCGTGGGTATTAATACCTATCCAAGTGATCATTATTTGACGGTAAAGACATTAGGATCTGATACAAAAACATTGCAACTTGAAACAGCCACTGCATTGACAGACGGGGGCGAAAATTCAATGGATTTCAAAATGGGAAATTATTATACAGGACAAATAAAAACAACAGGAAGATCCTTTAATTCTGCTCGCTTAGGGTTCTTTACATATGCATCATCTACATCAGGCGGATTATATGAGCGCATGAGTATAACAGATGGCGGAGATGTTTTAATTGGAACAATCAATGAAGCTAAAGGTACCGGATATAAATTGAGAGTCAATGGAAAAATAATTTGTAACGAATTGAGAGTTCAAAGTTATGGTGTTTGGCCCGACTATGTATTCAATACAGATTATAGCTTAATGCCGCTGAATGATTTGAAAGAATATATATCAAGAGAAAAACATTTGCCTAATATTCCATCTGCAAATGAAGTGAGTGAACAAGGCGGTATTGATACCGGCGATATGCAAAAAAGATTGACAGAAAAAGTGGAAGAACTTACCTTATACATTTTGGATTTGCAAAATCAGGTGAATGAACTTAAAAAACAACACTAAGATGAAAAGGATCATTTTATTTATATTTATTCTTACGTTTTGTTTTGAGCAATATGTAACTGCTCAACATAAAAATGAAGAAGCCGGTATAGCGCTTATCGCAAGTATCAATCCTGCATCGCGTTGGTATACATTTGATAAAGGTGTAACGCCTTCGGCAGAAAATATCAACAATCAGGATATGAAAAGTTATTTTGGATTTGATACTGATAATTCATTTTCATTAATCAAATCAGAGACAGATGAATTGAAAATTAAACATCAAACTTTCCAACAAATGTATAAAGGTTATCCTGTACAATTTGCCCAATTTAAGTTGCATACATTTCCTGATAAGCCGCTCGAAGGAAACGGTTATTTTATTTCTGATTTTGTAAAAACAGTTTCACCAATTCTGTCTTTTTTACAAGCATTGGATTTTGCAAAGCAATATTTTCCTGCACAAAAATATATGTGGGAAGATAGTATCGAAGAAGCCTCGTTGAAGGAAAGAAAGCATGAAAGAAATGCGACTTATTTCCCAAAAGAAGAAATGGTATGGGCAATTACAAACAAAAATATTGAAGACCTGCATAGTGAAAATTACTCGTTGGCCTACAAAATAATTATCAGCGCTTCACTTCCTTCGTTCAGTAAAGAAATTTATATTGATGCTGTTTCGGGTAAATTGCTGAATGTGTTCGAACTTGAATATAATTGCGGAACCCGTACTTTTGTTACGAATTTTAATGGTGCCAAAACAGTCCAGTATTCAAGCAATGGTACGAATGATATTTTAAAAGATAACTGTGCAGTTGCTGATGCAATTTCAACATCAGACAATGGTACTATTCTTTCGCCATATACGAAGGCACCAAGCGCTTCGTGGCCAAACACAAATAATTTCAACAGTGCTTGTTCAAGTTTGTGGGCTTTGCGCGAAGCAAGTAATTATTATTATTATGTACATGCAAGACCAGGTTGGTTTGCAGGTATTACTCCTTTCACTATTGATTTAAGGCAGAACTCATCTTTTCTTGATGCGAATGGAGTTGTGTATTGGGCAAATGCATCTTTTCAAGGAGATGCAGGCATTTGCAGGGTTGGCAATCATCAAAGCACAGGACCTAATAGTACAAATACAATTGTATCTGATGATTGGAACTCATTAGATATTTTAGCACATGAATTAACACATGGCGTTACCTATAGTTCAGTAGGCTTAGTATATCAGGGTGAGTCAGGTGCGTTAAACGAATCTTTTTCTGATATTTTCGGACTGAACGTATATCAATATTTCAATGGATTCACGAATAGTAATTTATGGTTGATTGGCTATGATAGAAAAGATGCCGCAGGAAATTCTCTATATATCAGAAATATGGCTGATACACATGATAGAGGTCAGCCTGATACGTATCTAACAGATGCTAGTTGGTTGAACCCTGCCACCACTTCCGGAGACAATGGCGGTGTTCATACGAATAGCGGCGTTCAAAATCATATGTACTATTTATTGGCGCAAGGTGGTAGTGGCACAAATGCCAATGGATTTGGTTATAATATAACAGGCTTAGGATTTTCGCAAGCAAGAGCTATTGCATACCGGGCACTTACTGCAGGCTACTTAAATGCGAATTCAAATCATGCGCAAGCCCGCAGTGCTTGGGTACATGCAGCTATTGATTTATATGGTAATTGTTCTGTTCAATCGCAAACAGTTGGCAAAGCATGGGAGGCTGTTGGTGTCGCGGCCTTCTATTATTCAAATAGTCCAATTTGTGGGAATTATGCGGGGACGCAATCCTTTCAAAGTAATAGTCCCTATTTAATTTCATCTACCGGTTGTGCTACAACAATACTTGGTACCGGCAATCAAGTTAACTTTGATGGTGCAGGTTATGTAAATATATCACCGGGTTTTAATACCAATACCGGTGCATTTTTTACAGTAAAATCGAGTGATTGTTATTATAGTAATTATTAGGAATCAGATGTTAGATGTCAGATGTCAGATGTTGGGGAAATTTGTCTTCATTTGGGATTTGAGAACAAGTTACATAGAAGAATACATTTATAATCGATAATCAAATCAACCTTTTAGTTAAAATAAACAATATGAAAAATAATTTCAAATGGATACTCTGCCTTTTCATTTTCAAATTTTCAAATTTTCAAATTACCGAATTGAAGGCGCAAACGCTCAAGCCTTTCGTAATCGCCTCAGCAGGCGGGTATCAATCGAATGCAACCGCATCACTCTCCTTCACCATTGGCGAAACAAACACAAAGACATTAAGCTCAGCAACAAATATGCTTACACAAGGCTTTCAACAACCCTATAAAATGACATTGAATTTGAAAGCGTATATACAAGGTTATTACCA
>JANNYV010000331.1:0-5734 GCA_031410275.1 Bacteroidota bacterium | reverse complement strand
TTCGGTCTTTACAATTATGAATAAAAAAATAGTCAATAATTATCCTGCCCGTATGGTGGCAT
The DNA here is from genome assembly GCA_031410275.1 of Bacteroidota bacterium. Classification (GTDB taxonomy): domain Bacteria; phylum Bacteroidota; class Bacteroidia; order Chitinophagales; family Chitinophagaceae; genus OLB11. The sequence continues at coordinate 5,672 of JANNYV010000331.1, read as the reverse complement.
TTTATGAAATAGGCTCCGGGTTCTTGTGCCTTACGGTTTTGTTGCCGGTTTATTTATATTATTTTCCGAATACTAATTTTATTCCGTCTCAAATGGATTGGATCTGGTTGGGCGTATTGAGTTTATGTTGTACCGTTTGGGGACAATCATTGGCATTGAGTGCGTTGAAAAAGCTATCTTCATTTACCACAGTGCTGATGGTGAATTTAGAACCGGTATACGGCATTATTTTAGCGATCATTATTTATCATGAGAATAAGGAACTCGGGTATGGGTTTTATATTGGCATTGCACTCATAACGCTTAGTGTTGCATTGCATACATTGAGTATGTTTCTTAACCGACGATTGAAGTCAGTTGACAATTAATCATTATCCATTGTCAATCCCTCTTCCTGACTCTCTCAATAAACTTCTAGATACAAAGTAAGAACGAATCCAAACAGGTGCAAAGTAAATAAGGGTGGTAAAGAAAATGGCACCGTAAACGTCGTACGTGTAATGCACGCGCATACACAGTATCATGAAACTCATGAGGAAGGTTGCAAAAGCCAAATATATTTTGATGTATTTATTTTCCGCACAAAGAAAATAAAGCCAAATACTTGCCACATGTCCACTAAAAAATAAATCCTTTGTGAGTGGTGAATGACGCGGGTAAACTGTATTTTCTAAAAATAAATCACGTAACACAATAATGCCTGCCGGCGGATCGAGTGCTACAGCCAAGATGCAAAGCTGCCGAACAACAGCCACCGCAAAATGCATTTCAATAATACGAAGGATAATTTTTGGCTTGTGTATATGAGTCAGAACAACCAATGTCAGTGAAGTATACAGCAGGAAGAATACAGGTGTTGAAAAATCGATACTTGGGAATAGCTGTAACAGATTATCGTCTAATTGAATGCCTTTGCGCATTTCAACATAATTGCCCAAATGTTGCGTAATCGAAGAATACAAAAAAAACAAACCGGGTGTTAATAATAATTTTAACGTAAAGTACTTGTCTTTAAATGCAGTATTCCACTCTTGCAGAATTAATTTGATATAATTGGGAAGTGTAAACAAATAGGTAAGAATTTAATAATGCCTTCGTAAAAATTTAATAACGAAGAAAATTTGGTTTTTTAATTTCACAAAGAAAATAACTTTATACTGGAAAAAGAAGCTTAGTTTGTTAGAGAAATGATAATAGATGGTAGCGGCTTGATATTCGACGTTGTACATTTAGCTATTGGCTAATGGCTATCGGCTGTTAGCTTTTGAATCACGGTTCTAAAAGATTTAAAAAAAAGACAGAAATACAGTTTGCAATACTTATTTTTGTGCACATTAAACTAGAATTATGCGTGAAATAGCGTTCAGACAAGCACTCAGAGAAGCCATGCAGGAAGAAATGCGTGCAGACGAAAAGGTTTTTTTGATAGGTGAGGAAGTAGCAGAATACAATGGCGCCTACAAGGTAAGTCAAGGTATGTTAGATGAATTTGGTGCGAAGCGGGTGATAGACACGCCGATTGCCGAATTGGGTTTCGCTGCTATTGCAGTTGGTGCAGCCTCTAATGGATTGCGTCCGATTGTAGAATTTATGACATGGAATTTTGCGGTATTGCCTTTAGATCAAATATTAAATCATGCATCAAAAATGTTAGCGATGAGTGGCGGGCAATTTAGTTGCCCTATTGTATTTCGTGGTCCGAATGGTTCGGCTGGTCAGTTGGGCGCACAACATTCTACCGCCTTTGAAAGTTGGTATGCAAATATTCCGGGTTTAAAAGTGATTTCGGTTTCAAATCCATATGATGCAAAGGGCTTGTTGAAAAGTGCCATCCGTGATAATGATCCGGTTATCTTCATGGAGAGTGAAGTGATGTATGGAGAAATGGGACATGTACCGGAAGAAGAATATTTAATTCCTATTGGTAAGGCAGATATTAAACGTGCTGGAACTGATGTAACAATAGTATCATTTAATAAAATGATGAAGGTTGCTTTATCTGCTGCCGAAGAATTACAAAAGGAAGGTGTTAGCGCAGAGGTCATTGATTTACGCACCATTCGCCCTATGGATGTGCATACCATTGTTGAATCAGTAAAGAAAACAAATCGGCTATTGATTATTGAAGAGCAATGGCCTTTTGCCAGTGTATCGTCTGAAATTACCTACAAGGTGCAACGAGAAGCCTTCGATTATTTAGATGCACCTATTCGTCGCTTATGTAGTGTAGATGCGAGTATGCATTATGCACCCACATTAGTTGCAGAATATTTGCCAAATGTACCAAAAGCGGTGAGGGCTGTAAAGGAAATGATGTACGCTGTGAAGTAAACGATGTTCGATAGCCGCTGTTCGATGTTCGGAATGCGACGTTCAGAATATGATGCTGCATTCTTTTTCAAATTTTCAAATTCACTCATTTTCAAATTGAATGCCTTCTCACGAATATTACATATCCCGTTGTTTCGAACTTGCTATCAAAGGCGCGGGTCATGTTTCGCCAAATCCTATGGTAGGTAGTGTATTGGTTTGGGAAGATACAATTATTGGTGAAGGTTATCATGAACGATACGGTGCAGCACATGCCGAAGTAAATTGCATACAATCTGTGAACGAAGATGATAATGATTTAATTGAACACGCAACCTTGTATGTCTCATTAGAGCCTTGTTGCCACTTTGGAAAGACACCACCTTGCACAGATTTTATATTGCAACATGGCATTAAAAAAGTAGTGATCGCATGCAAAGATTTTTCAGGTAAAATAAATGGTCAAGGCATTCAAACATTAAAAGAAGCCGGTGTCGAAGTCATTGAAAATATTTTAGAACATGAAGCCATTGAATTGAATAGGCGATTTTTCACATTACATCAAAAAAAGCGGCCTTATATTATTTTAAAATGGGCTCAATCGAAAGAAGGCTTCATTGGAAATGAAACTCAACAAATTAAATTGTCTACAGAAGCAACCGACAAACTGGTACATCAATGGCGAGCAGAAGAAGATGCCATTTGTGTTGGCTACAATACCGTAAAAATTGATAACCCCAAATTGAATGTCAGGCATGCCGCAGGGAAAAATCCGATACGTATTGTGTATGATAAAAATTTAGAACTCGAGCAACATCATCATTTATTTGATCAATCGCAAAAAACAATCATTTTTAATTCCGTATTGGCAAAAGAAGAAAAGAATATTGAATGGATTACAGTCGAGGAAAAAAATTATTTGCTTCATATTGTTTCCTATTTGCATTGGCATAATATTCTTTCTATCATCGTAGAAGGCGGTTGTAAATTACTGCAACAATTTATCGATTTAAATCTTTGGGATGAAGCGCGTTGTATACAAACGAATACTTCATTGGCTGAAGGAATTAAAGCACCGGTACTCACACATCATCATAAATGGAATGAGATAGAATCAGAAAGTGATGTCATTTATATTTATAAAAATACGAGGCAACATACATGATTTATTTACTCATCTCAGTATTGCTAAATGCATACATAGGCGTGGTCTTCGCATTTTTTAAAAAGTATAGGATTGATAATTTTCAGGCCATTGTTTTTAACTATGGGGCTTGTGTTATTACGGGTAGCGTTGTGTTAGGTAATTTCCCGGTACAAGTGCAAATCGTGCGTGAGACTTATTTTAATTGGGCACTTTTGATGGGTGTATTGTTTATTTCTGTGTTTAATTTAATTGCAATCTCCACTGTTAAAGCAGGCGTAACCATCACACAGACAGCGAATAAATTATCGCTAGTGATTCCTGTTGTATGTTCTTATTTTTTATACAGTGACCATATTTCATTGGTTAAATTAATTGGCATCGTGGTAGCGTTATTGTCCGTTCTATTGGTTTCGATAAAAGCAAAAAGTATAGGAAGCAAAAAAACGTTGGGATGGGAATATTTTTTACCATTGATTTTATTTGTGAGCAGTGGTGTCATTGACACACTTACAAAATATGCACAACATACTTTTCTGACGAATGAATTGCTTTCGAATACTTATTTGATATGCGGCTTCTTTACGGCTTTCTGCATCGGGTTTTGCGTATTACTTTACTTGTATATAACAAGAAAGAAAATATTTTCATTCCGGTATCTCACTGCTGGCATTTTATTAGGCGTGCCCAATTATTTTTCAATTTACTATCTTGTCAAAGCATTGCAAAATGATGCATTGAGTAGTTCAGCCATCATCCCTATTAATAATATTGGTGTATTGTTTTTGGTTAGTCTTATCGGTATTTTTATTTTTAAGGAGAAACTTTCACGTTGGAATTATATTGGGTTAGCATTGACTCTGTTATCTATCCTGTTGATTTATTACGGAGATAAAAATTAATATCAGTACATCCACTACATATCGAACCATTGAAGAAACTACATCGGCTGAATTCAAAGACCGTGGGAGTAAATTTATTGCGTATGCTTATAGCATTCCACAGATAAATGAAGTAAAAGAAAAACTGAGTTTGTTGAAAGAAGAACATCCTAAGGCCGTTCATTTTTGTTATGCCTTTCGTATTGGGACAGATGGTAATTTATTTCGTGCTGCTGATGATGGTGAGCCTTCAGGCAGTGCAGGCAAACCTATCTTGGGGCAAATAGACAGTGCCGTATTGACCAATGTGCTCATTGTAGTGGTGCGTTATTTTGGAGGTACATTACTTGGTGTTCCCGGTTTAATAAACGCTTACAAAACAGCCGCGCAACAAGCGTTGCAATTGGCCTCTGTTGTAGAAAAAAATATTGAGGCAACCTATTCACTTCAGTTTCCATACACAATAATGAATGATGTGATGAGAATTTTAAAACAACATCATGTTGTTATACTAGTAAATGAAATGACCTTGTTTTGTGAACTTCAAATTGGTATTCCATTAAATGAATTAGAAGGAACCTTAGATAAACTTGGGAAGCTGCATGAAGTGGAAGTCAGAAGTCAGAAGCCGTAAGTCATAAGGGGTAAGGAAGGTGTAAGTCTTAAGGAAACTAGTATCTAACAATTGTCAATTGTCAATTGTCAACTATCAATTGTCAACTATCAATTGTCAACTATCAATTGTCAACTAATTACTCCTCCCCTTCTGTTTCACCTTCTCCCAACTGATTGCCCATGATAATATTGTAAATTTGTTGGGGTTGATGGTAAATATTTTTATTGAAGCGATTACCCAAAATGATAATTGTAAAATTGTCTTGTATGAAACGATAAAAGCAAGTATTGTTTCCATGCCACCATCCGTTATGATAAATCACATTCACTCCATCAGGATAATTCAGCATACGCCAACCTAAACCATAATTTTTTATCCCTGGTTTTTCAAAACTATAAGGTTTGTATGCTTCTTTTAATGTAGAGGGTTTAATAAATTTGCCCGCATACAAGGCCTGATCCCATTTATATAAATCCTTCACAGTGCTGTACACTCCTTTATCACCAACTACTCCGTCGAAATGCATATCAGGTTCGAGTTGCCATTTATAATTATAACAAAAAGATGCAGTGCAAACCCGTTGTTCATTTGGGTCTATCACAAATGTATTGTCCATGCCAATTGGTGTAAATACAAATCGCTTCATAATATATTTAAATTTCATTCCGCTGATACTTTCTACAATGCTTGCGAGTATAGCAAAATTTGAGTTGCTGTATCT
>JANNYV010000330.1:0-2749 GCA_031410275.1 Bacteroidota bacterium | reverse complement strand
CCGTTTTAATTGAAGTAAGAACTACTACATCATCACCTTGCTTCCAATCGGCAGGTGTTGCCACGCTATAGTTTGCTGTCAATTGAAGCGAATCAATTGCTCTCAGTATCTCGGCAAAATTCCGTCCGGTAGAGGCCGGGTAGGTAATTAATAATTTCACCTTTTTGTCAGGTGCAATCACCACCACGGAGCGAACGGTAAAGCGATCTGATTCATTGGGATGAACGAAGTCGTAAAGTTTTGAAATAACAAACTCGGGGTCTGCAATCAGCGGGTAATTTACTTCGGTTTGTTGTGTTTCATTAATATCGGCTATCCATGCTGCATGCGAGCCAATTTGATCAGCACTTAATGCAATGACTTTTACATTACGCTTATCAAATTCCGGTTTTAGTTTGGCAACAGCACCTAATTCGGTTGTACAAACCGGCGTGAAGTCGGCAGGGTGAGAAAATAAAATGGCCCAACTGTTATTGAGCCATTCATAAAAATTGATGTTGCCATGTGTTGTTTCTGCGTTGAAGTTCGGCGCAATATCGCCTAATCGGATAGACATATTTATTTTTTTAAAGGTTTCGTATTCAGGAAAAATCAAGTCCACATTTCCAAGTACAATACTAAATAAAAGATTTTAGAATGACAACATTCACATTTGGAAAAATTTCGCTTATTCTGTAATCCCTTTCTTCCATCGCCCTGAGTATAAATAGAAAAAACTCAACCCAAATAAAGTGAACCAATACACAAATTCTGATAGCCATGCATAGGGGAGTGGTAGCCTTAATTTTTCTATGACGATGGTGATATAAATAAGATAAAAAACTATGGCAATAAATTCGAATACCATATTGAGCCTTGTATTGCCGGTACCTAAAACTGCATTAAATAAGATAGTTGAAAAGGACAACATCCAGGTAGCAACAACCACGATGCGTAAGGATATAATGCCTGTTTCTACTAAATGGGCATCTTTTGTGAGAAGTTGCAGCGAAAATTTTGGAAAAAGAAGTAAAGGCAGGCCTACAATAAAGGCAAATGAAAAACTGACTATCACAATTTTTTTGACAAGCGGAATCACTTCATCTAATGCCTTTTGTCCGATTAAATTACTGACCATTGAATTGCATGTAGAAGCCAATGCCCAGGCTGCCACACCGACAAGACCAAACACACTTCTATAAATTTGCGATAAGGCAGATTCGGTTTTTCCAAGATGTTCGACATAAATAAAAAAAACTTCCCAGGCGCCAATACTCAATAAATATTGCATCATTAAAGGAGATGATTTGATAAGCATTTTTTTAATCAAGGGCCAATCAATATGACTGAAATATTGCAGTGAAAATTCGTTGAACGATTTTCTGAAATGAATAATACCAAATGCCACCATCAGGTATACAATTTCTGAAAGCACAGAAGCAAACGCTGTACCTTTGATTCCCATTTCGGGAAAGAATCCGATTCCAAAAATTAAGAAATAATCAAACAGAATATTAACCGTTGTTTGTGCACCCGATCCAATCATAATTAATTTTGATTGAGATATAGAAAGAAAAAAACTATTTGCTAATTGACAAAGAACAATAAATGGTAGTCCCCAAATTCTGATATTGATAAATGAAATGGCCGCCTCCTGAACGCTCTTTTCATGAATCGTCATGTTGAATAGCCAAGGTGCAAAGAATAATGAAAAGACAATCAGCACAGCACTCATGAGTAAACATAAAATAAACCCGTTGCTGAATAGTTGCCCCATTCCCTGTTTATCATTTTCACCTGCTTTACGACTCATCAACATTAAGATACCGGACACCAAACCATAATCAACCATCACCATAGTTAAATAATAAATGCCTGCAACACCCGACGCTGCCAATAGATCTTGTGTGGTTAGCAGTGAATGAGAAGGTTGATAATAACCGAGAAAGATCGTGTTGGTTAGGATACTCAATTGCGGAATCAGAATCGCAATACTGATAGGCAATGCGATTCTTAAAATATTTTTATAGGTATTGGATACCAGTAAAGACTCCTCCGTTTTCATAAGTTGACAAATATATCAATTCAGAAGAACTTGGGTTGAAATAAAATAATATGATTCATCCTATACAGCATCTGAGAATACCAATTTTTAAATTCGGGTAAAAATTTCTATTATTGTGCTTCTTTACACATTGAATTTGAAACCAACGATACAAATAGAAAATAATCTTTCTATCATAAAAGATTCTTCACAATATGCATGCAGTATTATTGTCGGAAGAAATTATTTATCCTATGCGTTGAGTGATGCGGAGTATTCGATTATATATTTGTTGAAACATTATTATTTCGAAGACAAGGTTATAGGGAAGAATGATTTTAATGATATTTTATCAGATCCCATTTTTAAACATGTCGACCATGTGAAAATTGCTATCGACTCATTGAAATCGACTTTGGTACCTTCCGAGTTTTTTGCAGAGGAATATGCTGAACGTTATTTCGGATTTTTGCATGACATGAACCCGGAGGAAAATATACATACACAAAAATTAAGCGGTGATAAAAAGGCCATCTTTATTTTGAAGAAATCGACTGTGAGTTTCTTACGTTCGGTGTATAAAAATGTAACGTTTTATGATGCGTCATCTTGTTTGTTGAATGCCTATCCTGATTTTTTATCGAGTGATGGATCCCATAGTTTTTTTATCGGTGTTAAAGATGATTGTGCTACCATGACAATCTATCATGAGAAGGAATTGATACT
>JANNYV010000329.1:0-1580 GCA_031410275.1 Bacteroidota bacterium | reverse complement strand
GAAAATATAAAATTTATATAAGAGAGGTATTGGCAGAAAGTGTGAAACGGTATGAACAAAGAGACCTACAGCAAATTTGGGGTAAAGAAGGTATTGAAAAATTTATATGTGCCGTACAGCAAGAAAATTCATTTCGCAATTATCAAAAAAAAGAAGATTGTTGTTATTCATTTTATGTAAACTGCGGACAAGATTTTATTGTACATCCTTGTAAATACGATACGGCGCAGCAAAGAAGCAAGCTAATGTATCAATTACAAGAAAAGTTTGCGGATGCTATTCAAAAGAAATCATACTCCACTGAAATACAAAATGAAAAATTATTATTGCTGGATGCTGATGGAAAACCTTTTGCATTTCAAACAAACAATGCAACTCAAAATACTGTTGATGTGTTTTCATTAATAAATATTGTAGAAAATATTTACAATAGTGAAAATGAAATTACTGAAAAAGAAAGTCAATTATTCCTTACAGATAAAGCTGGAAAAGTTATCCTTCAATCTTTTGAAAAAGGTTACAAAATGGTTGATTGGAGAGAAAAGTTAAATTTATTTGCCTGCTATTTTCTCATATCAAAAAAGACAGATGCAAAAACCAACAGAGATAAATATTGTATAGAAATAAAATTGCCCGGTTTTGGAAATTGCAATGAAGGGGAAAATGATATAGTACCATGCAATTGTAGCGACAAGCCAATAGAAACCGAATCAGTATGTGATGTTGCTTGGAAATCCAGTTGCTGTTATGATTTAAAAGAGTTGAGTAATTTATGGAGAACTTATTTACAACTTCAAAAACTTTTACTAAGTAAGCAAAGTTACAGACCTGTTTTTGATTGTGAATGTAATTCGTTTGGCATTGCATTTCATTTTAATAATTCATTGCGTTCTGCAAATGATGTTGCAATAAAAACCGGAGAAATAGTTGCATACAATCCGCAATGCTACAGCTTACCAAACATGGTGTGCGATGCGGTAGAACGAACAAGGAAATTGGTAAACGCAGAGGGGTTGCATTTGGTAGAGCATATATTATTGCGGCCAAAAAATGAAGCAGATTGCAAATGTAGAACTGATAATAATTGTGGTGAAAGAAACTGTGGATACGAATGGAAATTTCCAGATGATGACCCATGCAATATTCAAACACCCAATTGTTTTTACCCGGGAACCGATCCGTTTTCATTTATTGCAACTGTTGCTTTACCAGCATGGCCAAAGCGTTTTATAACAGCTGAGGGGAGAATTATAATTGAAAATATTATTTACCGTACCGCACCAGCACATGTATTATTGAGAATTTTATGGCTTACTCCTCACGATTTTTGCAGGTTTGAAAGCAAATATAAAAAGTGGCATGCAATGCTGGCGCAGCAAACAAATTGTATCGGAAATTTTGATACCTGCGAAATGTTGGACTACGTTTTTAAACAATCATTTACTTGCTTGGATGCCTGTACAGATTGCCTGCCTTGTAAAGATGATGTAGCATCACAAACGAGTTGCTTTGAAAATGATATTACGGAAAAAGGAGTTCATTTATTTCATTTACAAAATTATTTACTCCTTTTTCCGTAA
>JANNYV010000328.1:0-10484 GCA_031410275.1 Bacteroidota bacterium | reverse complement strand
AGGTAAGTAATCCTTCAAATGGTACGGTTGTATTTAATACAGATGGAACATTTACCTACACACCGAATAATGGTTACACAGGCCCTGATCAATTTATTTACAGCAAATGCGATAACGGCACGCCGGTAGCATGCGATAATGCAACAGTATATATTACGATCATTACTACAAATGGTGCACAGTTCCCAGTAACCTTTACCACATTTAATGCCACCAATGTTGATTGCTCTGTTACCTTAAATTGGGCTACATCACAAGAACATAATGTATCACATTACAACGTGATGCGTAAAGAAGATAAACAAACCGATTTTATTTCTGTTGCAAAAATAATGGCCGCGGGTAATAGCAATACTTTACAAGAATATAGCTATGTGGATGCCAATGTTGCAAAAGGAAATTATCAATACTTTATTCAATCAGTTGATATAGATAGTAAACTTCAACAAACAACAATGAAGTCATTAGCTATCAATTGTGACGGGAACAGTATCTCAGTTTATCCAAACCCGACATCCGAAAATATCAATGTAAATATTGTTTCGTTAGACATTGCAACATACGATATCAGAGTCATGGATATTACCGGACAAACTGTATTGTCGACTAGTACATTGGTTGAAGACCATACGAAAACGGTTGTTCTTTCAATGCGTAATTTGGCTGCCGGTATGTATCATGTAACGGTGTCGAATGAAAAAGTGTTACAATCATTTAAGGTGCAGAAGACGAAATAATTAAGAATAGTAAAATGAAAGCCATCCTGATTGTATAAATTAGGATGGCTTTTTTGTATGGGTTATAAAATGTACTTTCGGATAAATTTATACCTGCGATATGCTTAAACTAAATGTACTTATTATCATCCTCTTTCTTTCGCTGAATGTTTACGCTCAAACCTATCAAACGAAAATTGAACAACATCGCGCCAAATATAAAAAGGAATTTTTAGAAGATGAAAAGAGCCCGTTGAAACAAGAGGATTTGAAATATCTGCGATTCTTTCAGCCCAATGAAGGTTATATTGTACAAAGTCATTTCAGCAGAGTGAATGATAGTATCGGATTTGAAATGCAAACACATAACGGTGTCATAAAAAAGTATTTTGTGTATGGTTATGTGACTTTTATTTTGAAGAAAAGAAAGTTTAAATTATTTGTGTATCAAAGCGAAAAATTAAGAATGAAGGAAGGATTTGAAGATTATTTGTTTATCCCATTTACAGATGAAACAAATTATAAAGAAACATTCGGTGGTGGGCGTTATCTCGATTTTCGTTTCAATGATATTCGCAACAATACATTGCTAATTGATTTTAATAAATGCTATAATCCGTATTGCGCATTCAAGGAAGGATATGCTTGCCCCATTCCACCAAAAGAAAATGATATGAAGGTTGCAATCAAAGCAGGCGAAAAATTATTCGGAAGAGATAGCGAGAAAAATAAATGAAGTACGTAAAAGTGTTTTATAAATAATGTCACTAAGTAGAGCTTAATTTTTTTTGGGCGTGTCCGAGACTGCAGTCTCGGAGTTTGCCCTGATGCTTCTATCATGGCTGCAATTCCTCGCTCGTGCCTTGCTCCGGGCTTTTCGTTACTATCCCTCAGGCTAAGAACATTTCCGTCTGCGGATAGTATTGAAAATAAATAGCCATGTATATCACACAACTTATTTATATAAAGGATGGACGAGAAGCTATTTTCATCGGTTTGAAGAGATCGCCATTCCTATTATAGCAGCTTATATCGGGCAGCTTTTGCTTCGTTCGCTACCTGATGAAAAGTAATTCTTACATCGACTATTGATATGCCTTCTGAAATTTACCCGATAGAATTTTCCTCAGAGAAGGACTTGAAAATCTTATGCAAAACGAAGTGAGAAGGCAATTTTTGAATTAAAAATTCGATACAATTGTTTTGCTTATGAAAGGGATGAAATTAGAAACATAAAAATTAACTTTGTATCTAAAATAAAACATATCATGGCAACAAATACCGGAACAAAAGAGAATCCTTGGGTACTTAAAACACCGCCATTATCATCAGATTTTACAATGCATAAAGATGAAAAGGATGGAAATGAAATTTTAGTCTGCACGGTTGGGAAAACCGTATTACATTATGATTACCGTTGTCTTGCAGATCTTCATGCGATGCTCAAAAAACATGGAGATTGGATGGAACTTGGAAGTGCTGATGAACAGAAACCTGCAAAGGATGGAACGGTGGAAGCTTGGGGACGTTCCGAAAAAAATCCGGTTGGCGGATGGTATGGTTTAAAGAAAGGGCTTCGTGGCCGCTTTGGAATGTATGTGCCTCCTTTGATGGAAGCCTTAGGGTTAGCTGAAGTAACGCATGATGCGAAGGGAAATAAAATGAGAGCAAAATAATGCCGCAATGTAAAATAAATCATGCTGTTGATTATGCAAAAAGGGGTAAATACAATTGAGCAATATATGAACGCTCAACCTGAACATGTAAGAATACTTCTCGAGAAGTTAAGGCAAGTAATTCTGAAAGCAGCACCCGAAGCTGAAGAGATCATCAGCTATCAAATGCCTGCATATAAATATTATGGTGTATTGGTTTATTTTGCAGCACATAAAAACCATATCGGATTTTATCCAACGGGTTCGGGTATTAAAGAATTTAAAAATGAATTGACAAAGTTCGAAGGTTCGAAAGGAACGATAAGATTTCCATTTGATAAGCCAATGCCTGTTGGTTTGATTACCAAGATTGTCAAATATAGAGTGACGGAAAATATGCAGAAGGCGAATTTGAAAACGGCTGCCAAACATGCTACGAGGAGTAAATGAGTGTAGTTGCAATATTAATTTCGAAGCTGAAACATTCGGTAAGTATAGCATGAGGGATGGTAGCGAAAAGCCCGGACCATGCGCTTTGGCATGGGAGGACTTGTAGCGGACAGCCCGACACCGAAGCAGTCCCGTTGACAAATTACAAATTACAATCATTTGATAAACTCTTTTTGTCAACGGGATGCTTCGGGGGCATGCCCAATTTATAATTCATTCTGTAGTCAGCAAATTCATATTACGGCCCCGCATTAAATGAAGCAGGGCGTGAAAAACTACGCATCATTCCTCACCTTGCTTTTCTATGGGTGATTTGAAAAAATAAAATTATTAATATTTTCTTCAACGCCCGGCGTATCTAACAAATCGACATTGCCATCGCCATTAATATCAGTAGCAAAATATCCGAATGTAAAATTAAAGATGGCTGTTTCCATTAATTGGTAATCTAATAAATCGATGTTTTCATCTTTATTTATTTCACCTGAATAAATGGCCCAAACGTTAGTCGACATTTGTTTCATATTGTTTCCGAAAGCCTTGTTAGCCGCAGTTGAAAAATTATAGGTAGTTGGATTTGATGAGAAGAGCACAGGGTTTGCGCTCCACGTTTCTAAACCGGTTCTGTGTTTCACAACAATATAATAAGGCCCAGGCAAAATATTGAATGTTGGTGTTGCTGTTCCGTTTCTGTTTAGTATGGTATTCGAAGTGGCAACAAGACCATACGGAGAAGTGGCATTACGCAATTCTATTTTTACACTATCACAAATAGTTTGATTGGTTGACATGCCCTCATTGAATAAGACAGGTTGCATGGTTGAAGCGCCTGTATAATATCCTTGTATGAATGCGGTCAAATTGAGATTGACCGTACAAGGAATGACCGTAATAACAGGGGCTGTAAATGAGGCGAGGCAAGCAGTTCCATCTGTTACCTTTACCGTGTATGTTGTTGTTGATATTGGATTGACTGTTTGTGAAGCGCCATTTAAATTGCCGGGTAACCATGTATATACATATGGAACGGCCGGTGTAAAACGGTAAGCATCATTGCTCGCGGAGAATAATGCACTGTTACGTCCGGGTACTGAAACACCGGAACTCCCTGTGGTATTTTCGACACCTTGTGTAGTAGTTGCATCGGGGTCAAAGGTAGATGCATCACTAATAGATGTTGTATGAAATTCTATCAGGTTGCTTCCTTCATACAAAATAGCTTGTACAACAAAAGGTAATGATGTACTTAAGTAATGCGAGGTATTGTACGTAACCACAAGTTTTCTGTTAGGTGCTGTTCCTGTTGTAAAATAACTGATTGTACTTCCTGCATTTTGCGGATTTAAATCGTTCCATGCAAGGGCAATCAAATTGTTTGGGATAGCGAGTGTTGGTAGAGGTTCGCCATACACTACACTTGCCGGCATGCCTAAACTGAAAGTAATAAATCCATTCGAGCAAATATAAAAATCGGTATAATTTTGGCCATAGAAATTAAATGTAAAACCAATGGGTTTGATACTACTCATTTGATCATCTGTCAATGCAACTGTTGTGGCAGTGCCGGTTAGCGGAGCATACGGAATTGATGTCACTAAATATGTTTTGTTACTGCTTCCGGAAGCAACTGCATTTAAGGCAACCGGTGAGCCGCCACAAATACTTGTTGGTGTTGCAGATAAAGTCACGGTAAATGTTGGTGTCACCGTAATAATATGTATAATTGAATCAGCCCCTAATGGATTGCTGACAATTAGTTTTACACTATAGGTTCCGGGTGCAGTAAATGTATGTGTAGGGTTTTGAAGGATAGAGGTTGTTTGGTCTCCGAATTTCCAAAGCCAATTAAATGCCTGAACAGATTGGTCTGTGAAATGCACATTGCCACCGCAACTAATAGAGGTTGAATCAGAAGTGAATGCAGCGAGAGGAATTTGTGTAGGCGCTAAACAAAAAGGTGGCATTGAAAACCCTGCGGTTTCATCACCAACAGCATTAGAGCTTCCTTGTACTGCATTAAATCCCATTCCTCTTCCTGCAAATGCCTGCCATAATAAACAGCGATGTGCGTTATTATAAAGTATGGCATCGGCATTCAAAATAGCATCTCTTGCATCTAAATAACCGGGATTGCAGGGTTGAAGTTTCATACCTTCGATAACCAATCGCATGGCAATATTATTTCCGGATGTTGTATTCGTTGGATTGCTGTTGAACCCTAATGCATCAATCAATTTCCATGACATATCCCAAATGGCATCACACCATATTTCGCCAATTTGATGAGGCCCTGTACTACTTGCCAAGCTCGCATACGTTTGAGGATTGATACTCATATTGGTAGAATAAGGGTAACGTCTAATACCGGGACCATTTGTTGGCTGTCCTTTTACGAAGGTGCCAATACCTCTTGCATCTGTTCCCTGATCACCTGCTTCTATTGTCATCATTAAAGCTACCCTATCACTCCAGCCCTCACCACCTTGTTCTACATTACTTAAGCAACTTGCTTGCGAAGGCCCGCCTGTCAAGCGATTTGACAAACCATGGCCATACTCATGAGATATCACACCGTTATCGAACGACGCATCGATTGGATACACAGTACATGTATTGATAGTTGCATTCACCGTTCCGCTTAGCAAGGCAGACTTTAATGTATTGCCATCTGTCAATGAAATAGAAATTGTTGGAATGGTTAATGCAGGTGAGCCAGACATGGAGGTTGGAGGTGCGCCACTAACATTATTCGCAATGATCACACCGATGGCTCCTGCTGCTTGCGCAATCTGTGCTTTGCCATAAAAGGTACATGTACCTCCACGATCAATCAATGCAATTTTTCCGGCAATATTGTTTACAATAGGAGAGCATGCATCGGTAACAGGTGCAACGCCGTCATTTACTAATATGACGTTTGCTGTGACACTTGCCTGAGGGCTAAACAAGGCAGTGCCGATTGTCATTGATCCGGTAAATGGTGTAGACGAAATATTCAGGTTTGTGCAAGGTGTTGTATTTCCATTCCATAAATACATTTGCATTCGTCCGGAATTGCCATCGGGTGGTGTATTGAAATTTGCATTGTTACTTCCGCTTCCATCAAGACCTTCAGCTTTCACCTGATCATTTTGTGCGCCTCCATTCCCATAATTATTTAGTTGAAAATTACCGGCTACTTCATTAAACCCGAGTGGATAGAGATAATCATGAATGGTATTGCATGCATAAAAAAGATTAGTCAGTCCGGCATCTTCATTGGTGATTTGTGAAACGCCATTTGTAAACGGAAAATCGAATGTCAAACTAGTGCCTCCATTGGGTGAATAGCCGGGCAAATTATCATTATTAATGTCTTCATAGGCATACACATTATTTCCTCTGGTAATAGTATATTCCTCACCTGCAATACCATTCACATCATGCCATCCGTAAGGTGATGCAATAGGACTCGATGGGTCGGTGAGTAATGCTCTGCTTCCAAAACTAGCTGCTTCAACAGGGTAGGGGAATACTCTGTAAGTGGGCACTGCACCTGTTGGTGAACTTGGGCCGGGAGAAAACATGTCATCAGCATTACCTGTTTGTGTATCACTTGTATTTTGTTCACCAAAACCACAGTCAACCGTATAATCATTTTGGTCGATAAAATTTCCGGTCATCGCATCGATTCTGATATTCCACCAATGTGGTTGATGTTTCATATCGATACTGACATCCCATGCGAGCCGTACATCAGTTTCTGTTTGCTTGTAAACCAATTGCACTTTTATTGGGTTGGGTGAAATTTCAGAGGATTCGAAAAAATAGGTATTTGTATTTAAATTGTTGCTGATAAAACGAAGTGGTTCTTTTACTGTTATACCAAGATGAGTAAGTGCGTTTGAGATGGCTGACTGCGCATCAATGGCAGCTTGAGAACTATTTATTTTATTTTGTAAATGATCAATCAAACCGGGTTTGAAATAAACGATATCATTTCCTTTAATGACAAATACACTGATGGCATTGTAGACAATAATATGATTGAGTTGTTGTTGAATATAAATATGAGTCAACCCGTTTGCATTGTCTGTATTCTGATCGGAAATATTCCATTCATGAATATCTGATGCAAGCCATTTATTTTTTTCACGTATATTTTCTAATTGACTTTGTATGAGTGTTTGATATTGTTGAGCATAAATTTTTGAAAACGAACATACGAGCATAAAACTTATAATCAGTATGCGGTTTCGTTGTATACTATTTTTCATACGTAAGGTTTTTTGTGTGACTTCGTTGAGTATTATTTTTCTACATCAAAGATACGACTTCATATAATTGGGAAAGTGCTTTTGTAATTTTAATTCGAAGTGTATTTCGGTGAAATTCGTAAAGGGTATGCCTAATAAAATTTTTATCTCACTTTCAATTATCAACAAACAACTGACAACTAACAAGTATCAATTATCTATTATCAATTGCCCATTATGATTACCCAAGCTCATGCTTATAATCATTTGTAATAAAAAATTTAATGGTAGGATTGTTTGTCCGTTCTGTATTTAAATACCATTCACTCTCGGCGAGATAAACAAGATTCTCTTCTTTGTCTTGTACAATATTAGCTTGTTTGAATCGTGTGAAATCTGTCACTTTCTGTGCATCACCTTGTATCCAGCAGGCCTTGTAAAAAGGCAGTGTTCTAAAACTACACGCCGCGCCATACTCCTGTAACAAACGGTATTGAATGACTTCAAATTGCAAATCACCGACACAGCCAATAATTTTTCTATTGCCTCCATGCTGCGTAAATAATTGAGCCACGCCTTCATCAGTCAATTGCCGTATACCTTTTTCCATTTGTTTGGTTTTCATCGGATCGTTATTGATGAGCTCTTTAAATATCTCAGGTGAAAAACTTGGAATACCCACATAAGTCATTTCTTCACCTTCGGTTAATGTATCACCGATTTTAAAATTACCGGTATCAAAAAGTCCAACTACGTCACCGGGATAGGCATCATCAATAACATTTTTTTCTCTTGCTAAAAAAGTATAGGGATTACTAAAGCGAACATTTTTATCTAAGCGCACATGATGATAAAATGTATTCCGCTCAAACTTTCCTGAACAAATTCTCAAAAAGGCAACCCGGTCTCTATGTCGCGGATCGATGTTTGCATGGATCTTAAAAACAAAACCTGTAAATTTATCTTCATCTGCTTTTACCTCGCGCGTATCGGTCATACGTGGTTTAGGCGAAGGTGCAATTTGAATAAAGGTGTCTAATAAATCTTTGATACCGAAATTATTTACGGCGCTTCCAAAAAAGACCGGTGCCAAATGCCCCGATAAATATTCGTTCTTATCAAAACTTGTGTACACACCCATAATCAATTCCATATCTTCACGCAATGCATCGGCATCTTTTTTTCCAACCAATTCTTCAATCACCGGTGTTGATAAATCCGGAATCGGAATCATATCATCATCGGTTGCTTTTTGATGGGCTTGAAAGGTCAGCAAACTTTGATTGTGAATATTGTACACGCCTTTAAAATCACGACCCATATTTATAGGCCATGAAAGCGGTTGTGTTTTAATCGCTAATTTTTTTTCTATTTCTTCGAGCAACTCAAATGGATTGCGACCATCACGATCCATTTTATTGATGAAAATAATGACCGGCGTATCACGCATGCGACACACCTCCATTAGTTTCTCAGTTTGCTCTTCGACACCTTTCACGCAATCAATCACAAGTACAACACTGTCTACTGCGGTCAATGTTCTATAAGTATCTTCGGCAAAATCTTTATGTCCCGGTGTATCCAACAAATTGATTAATTTATCCTTATACTCAAAACTCATAACGGAAGTGGCAACTGAAATTCCACGTTGCCTTTCTATTTCCATGAAGTCGGAGGTTGCATGTTTTTTTATCTTATTCGATTTTACTGCACCGGCCGTTTGTATGGCGCCACCGAACAACAGAAATTTTTCTGTCAATGTAGTTTTTCCCGCATCCGGGTGAGAGATGATAGCAAAGGTTTTGCGTTTTTCAATTTCGTGTAGATATTTCATAAAGGCTGCAAATGTAATGTCATTTGCCAAATTAATACCGAATTGGAATCATACATCATACAAATTTGCCTACTTTTAAGCGGGTAATTTTATCCCGGATAAAAGCATATGAAAAATAAATCATCACATATTCTCAATACGTCTTCAAACCTCTTAGGATTCTGTCTTATCATTTTGACCTCACTAAAATTATCAAACTATAGTGAAAAATCATTGATAGATGAATTTGCCGGTGTCGCTTCCATTCTACTGACAGCTTCCTGTTTTTGTTCTTTTTTATCGATGCGGACAGAAAAGGAAAAACTAAGCAATCAGTATGAAAAGGTTGCAGATATCATCTTTTTGCTGGCATTAACATTAATCGCCTTCATCATTATCTTTATCTCATTCGATATTATTTTTTAAGAACATTAACATTCTCCAAAAGAATAAGCAGTACATTCGTTCTGTATTTTGAAAGTAGCAGTCACTATATTATTTCTTTTGTATTACTTATTCGGTAGTATCGTATTGCCTTTAGGTGATTTTAGTACGGTTGCTGATCTTCCGGATATGTATCATCATTGCAAAGCCACAGAGGATATTGATTTGACGGCAATGGATTTTGTAACTGATCACCTTTTAAACATTGATGGCTTGTTTGATCAGCATGATCATCATGACCGGCAAAAACCGCATAAGCCTTTTCATTCTCAATTTCAGCATCATTCGTTTCAGATAGTACACAAAAATAAGATAGAAGAGTATAAATTAATGCGAGAATTTGATGAGCATATAAAACATCAAAGTATGTACTCTTCCAATTATAGTTACTTGACTATATCATCAATTTTTCATCCGCCCACAACTGTTTAATTCAATGTAGCCATAAGCGGCTAATTTATTTTCTTATTTTTTTACGTATTAATTAAACAATCATATTTAAATGAAATATTTAAAATTCATTCTTTTAGGGATATGCATAATCCCTTGTGCAAATGCCTTTTCGCAAAAAGCGAATAAAGACAATTCAGAACCAAAAGAAGATAGTGTAACACATCTTCAATCTGCCGATGCCTTCAATACATTAGAAGACGGACAGCCAACACCACAAGGTTTTTTAGAGGTAAGAGTCCTGCCAACCTATGCTTATAGTGTTGCCGAAAATACTATTATAGGCATTGAACCTGAATTAGAATACACACCAAAAGGCAAAAGTAATTTTGCAAAAAACGCTCAACTATTAGCGTCCTTCTTTTTGGAGCATGATGGAACCGATAATTCTGGTCAGTTAAATTTAGGATGGAACCAACGTTGGGTAACAGATGGTGGGAGAAAAAGCATGAAGCCAACTTTAGCAACCTTAGTAGAATATAATTTTCCTTTACCTGGGTTAAGAAAAACGGAAGCATTTTTGAATGGATCAAAAGCAGGAAGCTATGTAAAAGTTACAGGTGTGTATGCGAAATTTTTAGGTCCTGGTTCTATTTATTTAAACCTTGCTGCACGAAAGCAATTTAATTCTGTAACCACTGATTCTACTTTAAATGAACAAAATGTTTTGGTGGATGGCGACCATTGGACAAAAAGTCTTTTCACATATCGTGTTGGTTAT
>JANNYV010000327.1:0-1942 GCA_031410275.1 Bacteroidota bacterium | reverse complement strand
ATATTCTTTGGTTACAAAAAATATAAACTTCTATACGTAAATGGAAAAAGCTTGCAGATTCAAGAAGTAAAAAAATATCCATTCTCCGATGCAAAGCGAAAAGTAACAACACTGACATTTTTGAATTAGGGTTTATAAATGAACACAAAGAAATTCTCATAGGAATACAGAAATAATTGTTATTGTGTTCTAATTAAATCAGAGCTCCTGTGCCTTTATTGTCTTCCGCGGGAGATAGAATATTTCTTCTTATTTTCGCATCTGTGACCAAAGAAGAATTTTCACTTATTGCGCCTTCTATTCCGGTTAAGCCGGGTATTTATAAATATTACAATATCGATGATAAAATTATTTATGTCGGCAAAGCAAAACATTTACGTAAACGCGTAGGTTCTTACTTCAATAAAAATATTGCGTATTTTAAAACACAAAAACTTGTGTCCGAAATCATACGAATGGAGTTTACCATTGTTGACTCTGAGCAAGATGCATTACTCTTAGAGAATTCATTGATTAAACAATATCAGCCCAAGTATAATCTGATGTTGAAGGATGACAGAAGCTATCCGCATATCGTCATCAAGAATGAAGAATATCCGCGTATTTTTTTAACAAGAAGAATTATCAAAGATGGTTCAGAATATTTAGGCCCGTATACTTCTGTTGAACAAGTGCGTTCAATATTAGAACTGATACGTCAAACCGTTCCTATCCGTTCATGCAATTTACCACTAACCGAAAAAAAGATTGCCAAAGGGAAATTTAAAGAATGTCTCGAATATCATATCGGTAATTGCAAAGCACCTTGTGTGGCATTTCAAACTAGGGATGAATACTTATGGCATGTGCATCAAGTAAAGGAAATATTGAAAGGTAAGATGGGCGAAATTACCAAATACTATAAAAAAGAAATGGCTGAATATGCCGCCAATATGGAGTTTGAGAAAGCCGAGATTGTAAAACGGAAAATGGAATATATTAGTAATTATCAAAGTAAATCAATTGTAGTGAATACAAAAATTGATAATGTAGACGTGTGCACCATTGTTTCGAATGAAGATATTGCGTTTGTCAATTATATGATTATTGTACAGGGAACAATTACACAAACCCATTCAGTAAAAATTGAAAAGAAATTAAATGAAAGCAATGAAGAAATAATTTCACTGGCATTATTTCAATTGCGCGAACGGTTTAAAAGTTCATCAACAGAAATCGTCACACAGTATCCGATTGAATTTTCGAATGATGTACTCATTACCATTCCCAAACTGGGCGATAAGAAAAAATTGCTCGAACTTTCGTTACAAAATGCTAATTATTTTATTCAAGAGCAACGACGAAAAGATGCACTGATGCTCCAAGAAAATTCAGAACAAGACAGATTGAATTTATTAAAGCAACTTCAGCATGATTTGCATTTGAAGGAATTTCCTTCACATATCGAGTGTTTTGATAATTCAAATTTTCAGGGTGCTTATCCAGTGTCGGCCATGGTATGTTTCAAAGATGCCATGCCGTATAAAAAAGAGTACCGGCATTTTCATATTAAAACTGTTGATGGCATCAACGATTTTGCAAGTATGAAAGAAACGGTTTACAGACGATACAAAAGAGTGCTTGATGAAGGCAAACCCATTCCGCAACTCATTATTATTGATGGAGGTAAAGGTCAGTTGAGCTCGGCCATGGAGAGTATAAAAGAATTAAACTTAGTGGGTAAAACAATGGTGGTTGGTTTGGCAAAAAATGTAGAGGAACTATTTTATCCAGGTGATACAGAATCATTGAAGCTTCCCTTTAACAGTCCTGTATTAAATCTTATAAAACGTATACGCGATGAAGTGCATCGCTTTGGTATTACATTTCATCGTAAGACAAGAAGCAGTGGAATTATTAAAAACGAACTGGAAGAAATAGAAGGTATCGGTGACAAAACGGC
>JANNYV010000326.1:0-1802 GCA_031410275.1 Bacteroidota bacterium | reverse complement strand
ATCGTGCAAAGCGCAGGGCCCGGTAACAAAATATCCGTTCCCCATCAATCAGATGCTGAATAATTTCTTTAATGGTCCATTTGCCTTCAGCATAACGGTATTCCAATTTATTTTTTGGTAGAGATAAAATAAATTCTTCTGTATCCATAATATTATCTTCCATACATTCCAATACATCAGCACCTTCCGGCACCAAATCAATATAGGCAATGGCATATGCAGCATATTCTCCTGCTAGTGGGCGTGTAATCATAAGTCAAGTAATAAGTAATTAATAAAAAGTAGAAAGACCTGAACGCAAAGTAAAAAAGAATAATAGAAAGTAGGTAGTAGAAAGTAAAAAGGTTTCAAAAAAAAGTAGAAAGATAGCGATGACCTTTCTACTTTTTTTAGCTGATTAGAGAATGCCGTTAATATGCCAACTACATATTCCTAACTGCCTACTTGCATTTCTAACTACTCACTACTAAATACTCACTACTTGTATTACTGCACAGTCAACGTAAGGCTCACCGCATTTGTCAAGCCATCTTTGTTCACAACAGTAAATGTATATTTCTCTGTTTCAGCAATCGTGCCATGCACTGTAATATCATGTGCGTATGTATCACCCGTCGTTCCGGAAAGTGCTTCATTATAAATTTCTACGGCCGCTGCACTGCCGATAGCTTTGCTTACAGTAAATGTTTTTAAATAATCTTTGTCTTCGGCTTTCGAAGAATTGATACCGATAACAACGCTGTCGCCTACAAGAATTGTTTTGTCGGCAGATGTATAACCGGTCGCGGTTTTAAACGAAATATTCGGAAGTTTCCCCTCGTCTTTTCCGCAAGATAAAATGGTAGTAAATAAAATAGCGATTGCTATCATTGAAAATAAGTTTTTCATTATTAAATAGTTTTAAAAGTTTATTGTTTAAATTAAAATTGAGTAAGTCGCCTCACTGTTTTTAGATAATCATAGTATTGGGCGTATCCCCGAATGCGCTCCGTTGACAAATCAAATTATGTAGCAAATGAACGTTTGTTCATTTGTCAACGGAGCTGCTTCGGGGTCGGGCTATCCGCTGCAAGTCCTCGCTCGTTCCTCGCTCCGGGCTTTTCGCTACTATCCCTTACGCATGGCGCACTCAATCATTGAATGCAATCTATACCAATCAACAAAGATCAGGTGGCGGTGAAGCAATTTTAAAATAAGGGATTCCCTTCCAAATTAAATAGAATGATGAATACAAATTGCCTACGACTGAGTCACAATAATCATACTGAATTTCCTTATGTTGAATATAGACCAAGTCATTCAATAACTTCATAGTCGACGGCTTATGCCCCGTTTTATTGGCTTGCTTTTTGGCAATATTTTGTAATGTCTTTTCTTTCATATCTGCCAATACAGTTACCTCGTAATAACCATTGACTAATTTCACTGAACTGATATCATAGAAATTATTGTTCCATTGCAATTCGTTCTTTGCTTCAACATACGATTGAGCAAATTCTTTTTTAGATAATAATATAGTTTCAAGATGGGACGAACAGTTTGCAATTCTCTCCTTCTGAACTTCCCTGTTTTGCTCAATAAAAAAATGTGTAGAAACTGACAGCACAATCTGCATCACAAACAAACCAAGCATTGCAAGCGCACTGTATTTTCGAAAATTATTTACCATGCCATTTCTTTACGAACCGAAAGTACAAAATTAATTCCTTGATTGTACAAACCATAATATTTTAATCGTGATAAATGATCCATATATTTCTTATTTGTCAAATTTTTTCCTGCCAAACCTATTGTCCAACTCC
>JANNYV010000325.1:0-10012 GCA_031410275.1 Bacteroidota bacterium | reverse complement strand
TCGGCAAGTTTTTTTTTGCGTGGCGAAGGCCAACATAAATGTAACCCGCTCTTCATATCTTTTTTTGAGTGTTTCAATCAGAACTGTATCAAGTTTCAATTCGGGCAATGGCAATCTGTTATGTAAATAAAAAAGTTGTGGCTTATCATTGGCTTCAGCATATTGCAAAATACCAAGAGCCTGAAGCTTACGCAATATCATTTGCACATAATCTCGGCTAACCCTTGCGTTTTGTGCAATGAGCAATTCCCTGATTTGAATAAAATGATTCCATATACCGCCATACATTCTTAATACATGTTTCAATATTTCATCTAATTCCGGATGATGTTTTTCTAAATTTGCAATATCTTCTTTCGAGCATGAAACAGAAATTTGTGAAGGCATAAAAATGCTTTCGCTGAGTGTCCAGTAACCTTGTTGCTCAAGAAGTTTTATCGTACTTAGCGTTTCAATGAGATTGAAATTAAATTTTTTACAAAAATCTGTGACTTCAAAATCATACATAGTCTCTAGTCCAGTGTACAATGCAACTTCAAAATAAAAGGCAAGAGATTCATAGATATTTTTGATGGTTTGAATGGCAGGATATTTCAATACAATGCTTTGCTTCAATTCATCTAAATCTCTTTTTTGATACAGCAATACAGCATATGCCCGTTTGCCGTCGCGCCCTGCCCTGCCTGCTTCCTGATAATATGCTTCAGGTGTTTCAGGAATATCAAAATGAATTACACAACGCACATCGGCTTTGTCGATACCCATTCCAAATGCATTGGTGCAAACCATAATGGTGGTCTTATTATTCAGCCAATCATCTTGCTTTTGATTTCGTATATCTTGATGTAATCCTGCGTGATAATAATCGGCTACTAAGCCGGAGGCATTTAATGCATCAGCAAGTTCTTTGGTTCTTCTTCTGTTACGGCAATATACCAAACTGCATCCTTTTAATTTTTGAAGAATGTCAATGGTTCTGACGAATTTACTTTCAGCTTCAAATACAGAGAATGAAAGATTGGGTCTTGCGAACGTTGTAAAAAATGTTTGGTGATTTTTGAACGCTAATTTTTCAATAATATCGTTTTGTACAAATGGCGTCGCACTTGCCGTTAATGCAATAACAGGCACCTTTTTCAACGGCTCTCTCAGTAAGGCAATATCTAAATACGAAGGGCGAAAATCGTACCCCCATTGCGAAATACAATGGGCTTCGTCTACAGCCAGCAAACTAATACTCCAATCGGTCAGGTAATCTAAAAACAAGACTGATTTTAATCGTTCTGGTGATACAAACAAAAATTTATAATCACCGCTACTCATTTTTTCATAGGTCATTCTTACCTCATCACTACTCATACCGCTATGCACGACCAAACATTTTATTCCACGTTGTTGCAAGCCATATGCCTGATCTTTCATCAATGCAATCAGGGGCGAAATAACCAAGCACGAACCTTGCAACAGCAAAGCCGGCAACTGATAGCAAATAGATTTTCCGCCACCGGTAGGCAAAATAGCTAGCGTATCATTTCCGCTCAATACATGTTGAATAATCTCTTCCTGTTGAGGACGAAAAAGATCATAATGCCAATATTTTTTTAATATAGATTGAGGAGTCTGCAATTGTTTCTTCAGAGGATATGACTGCGAAAATAGAATAAGCCAAGCTTTTAAAATCATTGTGGTAATAAAAAATTGGTATCGCTTTTACTCAATGGTAAAAATTGCCGAGCCCATTGCACGAGTGATTGATGTATCCGGTCCGCTTATTTTGATGTTTTCAAAATAGAGAATATCTCCTTTTGATAATTTTGACAACAACAGTTGATACTCCTTATTATTTTTCAAATCTCCTCCACTTAGAGAAATGACAAATCCGTCGTTTGTCTTTTTGGGATTACATGATAACTCGCATCGGTTGAACGCATACGGAGGTTTAATTTTCAACTCTTCATCATTCAATTTTATAGCCGTTACACTTTTCAATTCTGCTAACGAAATATGCCCTCCGGTTTTTGTGCCTAATCGCAATCTGAATACAGCGTCCGGAAAATTTACGGGTTTGTACTTGACATGATATATGATTCCTTTTCGGAGTTTGCCCTTGCTACTTAAATCGTATGTGAAGGTTATATCAGCAGTCCACTCATCCGGTAATGTATACGAAAACGTACTGTCACTTAAATGTTCTACTGTACCTTTATTTACATGTATACTATTCACCTTAGATCCAATGGCGGACTCAATTTTAAAATCATATCGAATACCAATATAAAGCGTGCTGTCTTCAGGGTTTTTCATGGTAGGTGAAAGAAATTTTACCTGACTAAATAAATTTGTAGTATAAAAAAATAGTAGAAGGCTAAGTATTATTCTCATGGTAAATAAAAAGTATTACACAAGGTACATATTCTATTCTATTCTCAAATCAATCGCCCATTTTCATACTTCACCAGTATATTATGCTCATTTATTTTACAACAATATTCCATATCATATTGCAACCCAAATTTTGATAGACGAAGAAAATGCGAACTATCCTGAATGAAAGCATATAAATTATTTTTTGCCTGTCTGTATAAATGAGTGGCTGCCCTGGTGCTGTCGCAATTCATTTCAAAGTGAGAACCAATTGCATCATACACCGCGCCGGCAAATAATGAATCTTCGAGATTGTATCTGTCTTTCCATGAAGCGCAAGCTAATAATACCGGTTTTTTTTGCGCCACTAAATAATCGCATACGGCACCAAGATTTAAAAAGGAGCCGGTAATAATTTCGCTTCCATCACCACACATATGAAGCAATCGAGTGCCATTTGTTGTGGTTAGTATAAGTGTTTTATGTTCGATAAATTCTCTTGGATATTCTAAGGGCGAATTGCCATGCTGTAAACCCGGAGCTACTTGCCCGTCGCGTTCTCCGGCAGTAACCGCATTTTCAATTTCAGTTCCTAACTGTATACATTTTGCTACATCATCAACCGGAATAATTTCTTTTGCTCCATTATGTAAGGCTGCCGCAATGGTAGAGGTGGCTCTGAAAACATCGATGATAACCACAATACTTTCTTTGATATCATATAAATGAAGAAGCGATGGCGAGAAACAAGTTTCAATTTTTGGTAAAGACATAAATTATAAAAATGTTTTACAAACAAGGTAAGAAATTAATTGAGCAAGAGCACCAAGAATATAAGCGCTGTATAATTGTTTATTGGTATGGGCCTGTAAATACAATCGCATTGTACCAACCAAGCCTGCAATGATCGCAGATAAAATCAGGAATATAATTGAACACTGAAGTTGATGAAAGGCACAAATAATTGCAAACATCAATACACTTCCCCAAGCACCTGCGTGTAAACTTATTTTATGAAAAATAGTAATCATGAATAAAAAAACAGTAGTGAGAAAAACGCCGAAAAGAAAACTTTGCAATAAAAGTGGCGCTTGAAATTGTTTATGAAATAACCAAAACGTCCAAAAGTAAAAAAGCATAGAAGCCATCAGCGGTCCATAGCGTTCTTTAAGCCCATGCATTTGCATCGAGTCAATAAATTTCAACCTCCACAAAAGAAAAACAGTTAGTAATGGAAACGTAATGGTGATATAACTGATAATAATCCACCACCATGTTTGTGCTGATGATGGGATTCCGAAAAACAAATCAGGTGAAAAAAAATGCAAAAAAGCATACACCATACTTGGTACAAACACTGGATGAAAAATGATAGAAACTGCTCTGGCTATGGCTTTACTGATAGATGATTGTTGCTGCACCGGGCAAAGATAAGAAAATAGATGTTAGATGCTAGATGTTTGATATCAGGAATGTAAACTTATCGAAGATAGTACAGGCTTCATTGTCTAGCATCAATATAAAATGAATCATGAAATTAAATTTTGTAGTTTTGCCAAATTAATTATTATGTCACAACGAACTGAAATAGCATCGCTTGGCGAGTTTGGACTTATTGACCATCTCACCCGATTGAATGAAACAAGAAACGCCGGTACCTTATTAAGCATTGGCGATGATGCCGCAGTGATTGACACATTTGGTAAACAAATGGTGGTCAGTACTGACTTATTAATAGAAGGTGTGCATTTTGATTTGATGTATATGCCGCTCAAACATTTGGGATATAAAGCTGTCACGGTAAACCTCTCCGATATTTATGCAATGAATGCAGAACCTACGCAAATTACATTAAGCATTGCCATTTCAAACCGCTTTAGTGTCGAAGCATTGGATGAATTTTATGAAGGTGTAAATTTAGCATGTGAACGATATGGCGTAGATCTTGTTGGCGGTGATACGACTTCATCACAAAAAGGCTTTGTCATTAGTGTGACTGCCATTGGTGAGGTGGAGGATAATAAATTTGTTACCCGCAGTGGTGCAAAAGAAAACGATTTGATTTGTGTCACCGGTGATTTAGGTGCTTCGTATTTAGGTCTTTTATTGATGGAGAGGGAAAAACAAATCTATCTCGAAAACCCACAGATTCAACCTAATCTCGAAAATCAAACCTATATCATAGAACGGTTTTTAAAACCTGAAGCCAAACGAAAAATGATTCATTGGCTGAAAGAACATCAAGTAATGCCGACTGCAATGATTGATATCAGCGATGGATTGAGCTCAGAACTTTTGCATATTTGTAAACAAAGTGAAGTGGGTTGCATTATTTATGAAGAGAAACTTCCAATTCATGAACAAACAAAAGAAAATGCAGATAAATTTGGCATTGCGGCAACCACTTGTGCATTAAACGGTGGCGAAGATTATGAACTTTTATTTACACTGTCACCGGATGATTTTGAAAAGATAAAAGAATGCGAATTACTGACTATCATTGGTCATATCACTTCACAGGAAGAAGGCAAAGTCATGATTACAAATGGCAATAACCGAATCGAATTAATGGCTCAGGGTTGGAATCACACAAAAAATATGTAAGATTGATGCAAAAGTTGAGTATTTTTATCTAAGTTTGTTATCCATTCAAAGAATTATGACACGAGTAAAACTAATCGTAAGTACAGTATTTATTTTTTTACTGATTGCAACCGGCGTAGTTTTTAACGCCTGCACCAAAGACCCTTGTGCAAAAATTTCATGCAAAAACAATGGGGTTTGCAGAGATGGGCGTTGTAAATGCGGTGTTGGCTTCGAAGGCCCATATTGCGCTACAAAAATGTATGAAAAATTTATCGGAACTTGGCAAGGGACCTATCGTTGTAATGGAGCGGTGCCTCTTGACAGACTAACCATTATTGCACCCGGAGACAAACCAAATGCAATTAGTTTTTATAATATTTTTACGCAGAACGATGCAATTAATGCCACTGTTGACGGAGATAAAGTTACAATGGAAGAACAAACAGTAAACAATATTGTATATAAAGGCAATGGCTATGTAGAAGGAATTTATATTACCTTGTTCATCGAAGAGAAAGACAATGCCACCGGCGTATTGACGACATGTGTTTATAATGCAACAAAATTTGTACAACCCTAATTAAAAGGAATGAAGAAGACCATATTATTTACCACACTTTCAATTATAACACTGTTTAGTATATTGTGTTATTTCTCTGCCTGCAAACCTGACCCATGTGTAACCAGAGCCGTGGATTGTAAAAATGGCGGTACTTGCAAAGATGGCGATTGCCTTTGTGCATTGGGTTATGAAGGTGATAGTTGCCAACATCGGGTAAATGAAAAATATAATTCGTATTACGCATGCATCCGCACCCGCTTGGTGAATGGTACACAGGTCGAAGACAACGATGATACATTACGTGTAAAAGCGTTGAATGATAGATTCTCCATACAATTTTATTCGATTCGTGATTCGATTTACGAAACAATCAATGCAACGGTCAATGGGAATTATGTGACAATCCCCCAGCAGACCAAAGATTTTATTACCTATTTGGCTACATACAGTGGTAGCGGGAGTTTGAACAATGGTGTATTGACCATTACATTATTCCGTTCATGGGACAATGGAGGCCCAATGACTTCTAAAACTTCGTATGTAGGATATAAATACGAGTAATCTTTGGAAGTTTAAATATCTCTCCTTACTTTTGCCCTCCTTTTAAAAACAGGAATTAAATTAGAGCATTATGAAACGTACATTCCAACCTCACCGTCGCAGAAGAAAATCAGTTCACGGATTTCGTAAACGTATGGAATCACCTGCAGGACGCAGAGTATTAGCTGCCCGTCGCAGAAAAGGACGTAAAAAATTAAGTGTTTCCGACGAAAGTCGTTTGAAATAATAATTGTCTATGACTAAGCCTTTCTCCTTATCGAAACAGGAAAGGTTAAAAAGCAAAAAAGATATTGATACGCTTTTCCTAACCGGAAAAGCGTTTTTTGTTTTCCCTTTCAAAGTATTTTATAGACTTTCCGAGCATGAACCAACAGCATGTCCACTGCTGTTTGGGGTGACTGTGCCTAAGCGAATATTCAAACGAGCTAATAAACGAAACACTATAAAAAGGATCGTTCGGGAATTATACAGAATCAATAAACAACAGCTTAAAGACCATCTGATTGTAAATAAAAAAACGCTTCATGTCATGTTTGTATATACACATTCTGAAATCCTTTCGTATCACGAGCTTTCCCCGTTTATGTTGGATGTGTTGAGAAAGATGAAGAAAAAATTGAATGACAATCCGTTAAACTACACCGACTCATCTTTAATTTGATTTCTCATCGCGAACAGACAGATGAATATCTGTTATGCCAAATTGATTTATTAGGTAGTCCATTTTTTATTTGTATAATACCGAGAGACAAACCTTTTTCCAAAATCAAATTGGACTACTTATACGGTCGATTTGGTATTCTTTCTTTTCCTTTTTATCTCACAGAATACACGGAATGCACAGAAGGCTTTGGGTCTTTGTACTATTCTGTGTGATTTGTGCATTCTGTGAGCCACTAGAGGGATTTTGATTACAGATTTATAATCGGTATTAATTATCACTTAGTTTACCTAATAAGAATATAAGACAGATTTGATTTATATATCAAATTTGTATTCAAAAAAGGGTAAAAAAGGTCAGACCTCTCTAGCATATAAAGACAAGGCGGGGACATATGTGTAACTCTATTATTTTTTTCATACTTAAAAGTTTTACTTCTTCTTTCGAAGATAGTTTTTCAATTTTATAAGAGTCATATTAAAAAAGCCAAATCCTACAAACAATAACACAGACAAATAGCGGGCATCGAACATCGGACATCGAAATTCCAAATTATCAAATTACATTTGCACCCTTTTTATTGAGTAATATTATGTCAGAAAATAAATATCAGCTACCCAAACAATTAAACATGCCTTCGATAGAAGCGGAAATATTGGCGAGGTGGAAAAAACAACAAACATTTGAAAAAAGTGTGAGCAACAGAGAAGGCAATACGCCTTTTGTATTTTATGAAGGACCGCCAAGTGCCAATGGTATGCCGGGAATACATCATGTTATTTCACGAACATTAAAAGATATGGTTTGCCGGTACAAAACCATGAGAGGTTTTCAGGTTAACCGAAAAGCCGGTTGGGATACACATGGTTTACCCATTGAATTGGGAGTAGAAAAAGAATTGGGGATTACAAAGGAAGATATTGGAACTAAAATTTCAGTAGAAGAGTATAACTTAAAATGTCGCGAAGCTGTTGGACGCTTTAAAGATAAATGGGATGAAATCACCCATAAAATGGGTTATTGGGTAGATCTCACAAACCCGTATGTGACGTATGAAAATGATTATATCGAATCGCTTTGGTGGTGCTTGAAAACGTTGTATAATAAAGGCTATTTATATAAAAGTGTTTCAATACAACCATACTCTCCTGCGGCGGGCACAGGGTTAAGCTCACATGAACTCAATCAACCCGGATGCTATAAAGATGTGAAGGATACGAGTGCGACAGTTTTGTTTAAAATAGAAGAAAATTCCAAAATACAAACTCCAAAATCTGACAATACAGACAACTGCCCCGAACATCGAATATCGAACATCGAACATCGAGACGAAGGCATCTATTTCATGGCCTGGACAACAACACCTTGGACACTTCCTTCGAATCTTGGATTGACTGTCGGACCAAATATCAATTATGTATTGGTCAAAACATTTAATCCTTATACGCATCAATTGCAATATGTGATATTGGCTGAAGCATTGCTTTCGAAATATTTTAAAACAGAAGCTGAAGATGCCGACTTTGATACCTATACACCGGAATCGAAACTGATTCCTTATCAGGTATTGGCAATGTATAAAGGGTCAGAATTGGAAGGCATACGATACGAACAATTGCTTCCATATGAATCAAACAAAGCCGAACTGTCCGGTGGAGATCCTTTCAGAATTGTGTTGGGAGATTTTGTTACCACTGAAGATGGAACCGGTATTGTACATACGGCACCAGCATTTGGTGCAGATGATTATAAAGTAGGGCAAAAAAATAATTTGGGTATTGTTACATTAGTAGACAAGGAAGGGAAATTTATTGAAGGTACAGGAGAATATAGTGGTCGCTTTGTAAAAAATTATAAAGATGATAAAACGTATGTTGATGTAAATGTGGACATTTCTATTGAATTAAAAAAACGTGGACTCGCATTTAAAGTAGAAAAATACGAACACTCCTATCCACATTGTTGGCGTACTGATAAACCTATTATTTATTATCCTTTAGATGCATGGTTTATTCGTACCACAGCCGTCAAAGACAGAATGATAGAATTAAATAAAACAATCAATTGGAAACCAAAAGCAACCGGTGAAGGCCGTTTTGGAAATTGGTTAGAGAATATGGTGGATTGGAATTTAAGCCGAAGTCGTTTTTGGGGAACACCGCTCCCTGTTTGGCGTACAGAAGATGGAACAGAAGAAGTATGCTGCGGTAGTATCGACGAAATAAAAAAGATGTTACACGAAGATAGCCCTGAGAAAGCGTTGAAAGACGTGCATAAACCTTATATCGATAATGTGATTCTAAAATCACCTTCAGGTAAAAAAATGTATCGCGAACCCGATTTGATCGATGTATGGTTCGATAGTGGTGCCATGCCGTATGCGCAATGGCATTATCCTTTTAGCGATGTCCGGGGTTCGATGTCCGATGTTAGGGGAGACGTTACTCCTGAACTCGATTCCGGGCTCAATTTCGATAAGACAGATTCTTGCATTCCGGACATCGAACATCGGACATCGGACATCGAATCCCGGGCATCTCTTCCGCCTGCCTTCCCGGCCGATTATATCGCCGAAGGCGTTGATCAGACGAGAGGTTGGTTTTATACCCTGCATGCATTGGCCGTTTTGCTTTTCGACTCCGTAGCTTATAAAACAGTTGTTGCCAATGGCTTTGTGTTGGATAAGAATGGAAATAAAATGAGTAAACGTTTGGGCAATGTAGTTGATCCGTTTGAAACCATCAATACCTATGGTGCTGATGCTACACGTTGGTATTTGGTAACGAATGCATCTCCATGGGACAGTTTAAAATTTGACATTGATGGTATTAAAGAAACTCAACGAAAAGTATTTAATACCTTATACAATACGTATAGTTTTTTTGCCTTATATGCGAATGTTGATGGATTTGCTTTTAAGGAAAAATTTATTCCGATAAAAGAAAGACCTGAGATAGATCGCTGGATTATTTCTTCATTAAATACATTGATTAAAAATGTAACAGAAAATTTAGATGATTATGAGCCTACTAAAGCAGGCCGATTAATTGACGAATTTGTGGATGAGCATTTGAGTAATTGGTATGTACGTCTTTGCCGTCGCAGGTTTTGGAAAGGCGAATATGAAGAAGACAAAATTGCTGCTTATCAAACATTATATGAATGTCTTGAAATACTTTGCAAACTCATTGCACCCATTGCACCTTTCTTTAGTGATTGGTTGTATACAAATTTAAATCAGGAGACCTTTATAATATGAACTTAGGAAATTTTACCAT
>JANNYV010000324.1:0-2218 GCA_031410275.1 Bacteroidota bacterium | reverse complement strand
TACAACCGTCCCGGAGCTTCTCCTGAAGAGTTTGAATACTTCTTAGATTGTTTGTCTCGTTATCAAATGCTGGAATACACACAAACAATCAGAATTCGTGTCACTGATCCAACAGCTCATAATGATTTAAAATCTATTTTTGAAAAAGCTAAACGCAGATATGCCAAGGCTTGGGGATTTGAACCCGCACGGAAAGTTATCTTAGATAAAATTGATATCGAAAGGATTACTAGTGTTACCAATACCTATAATCCTGGTGACATGGGGTGGAAAGAATGAATATAAATAGACCTTATGGACCGTCATTATATTATGCTTCCGACAAAAATGTTTTTGACGCTCTAAATCAACATAAAGTAGATATACCTACTATTGTTGAACTCTTTAATCGAAGAAATATTATTGTAAGCAAAAAAACACCGCGCGAAGATTTAGCTAGGTATTTCGCCAGGCAAGTTCACGACTATCAAGATCACAAAGAAATTGCAGCCAAGTTAGGAATTGCTACACGACGTGAGCGCATAACTTCAATGGATGTTAGTGGAAATATTAATAATGATTCCATTAAAAATGCAGCAGATAAATTAAAACAAGAACTTGAAAAAGCAGGTGAAGTAGTTTCAATAAATAAATCAGGGGACAATTTTAGCGTGACCGTGCAATACACGACAATAGATTATAAGGTCAATGAATTTGCACAAAGGCAGACTAAAGATGGGACCATTGAATTTATAAAAACAGATGGCGGATATATTGTACGTAATACACAAAATGATTATGTTTCAAATTTACGTGACACATTGATAAAAAACTTAGAGGCGTTCACAGAGGGTCCAATAAATAAGGTATCAATTTCGCTCTTTGATGTTCCCTCTAATCGTTTACGGTCAAAATTTTTTCATGAGATTGCTTTTAATTTGCCAGGATTCCAACAGAATGATGTAATGGCAGTATATGTTTATAAGGCTAAACCAGAATTTTCTGAAGAAGATGAAGACGACTTGGAAGATTCCGGGGAAAGCATAGAAACACATATTGAACGTGTACTAATGCGTGGTCAAGGAGTTTCAAGATCAGAATTATTAAATGAACTATTAGACAAAGAAGATTATTTTATTACCAAGATTTCATGGTCTGCGCGTGAAATAATGGGCGCTGGTCATGACTATGATATCGAAGCAACATTTACGGATCCGAAAGATTGCGCAAACTTTTCTTTCATCTTAACCGGAGTCTATCCATTTGAAGATGGAAAAGTATCATCTCGTCGTCGCACCCCATCTAAAGATGAAGTAGACAATATTTCCCGTGTGGTTGAAACAAAAGCGAGAGAATTGGTAGTGAAGTTAAGACAAGAATATAAAAATATTTTGGAAAAGGATTTGAATAATGATGAATAGATACCGCTGGTATCGGATCCACATTCCTCAAAACTCTGATCAAGTAATAAATGTTTTAGATGAATTCCAGCTGACTGCAAATAAGGCATATGGATTCTCCAAATTCGTAAATTCTATAACCCCACACAGCTACAGATTTTTTTGGAGAACCAAGATTGTCATTACGCAATTTGATGAATCAGGCAATCCATTCTACCAACAAATGGATAGTATTAATTTTGTCGATTTCGTTTTATTAGAATCTTTAAATAAAATTTTGCTAAGGATTGAAAATCCAGGAAAATCAGTTCGTGATTTGATTAACGCGTTCGAGTCCATCTTCGGACTAGGATTTACGTGTAAATTACTTTCATTTAAAAATGTGAGTCCTACAAGGGTTTTGCAGACAGCTGATTTAGTAAGAATCATTGGCCTGAAAGTTTTCGGAACGGCAATTAATGAAGATATTGTTACTAAAATGGAGTTCGCTTCGAAACAAGGAATGAAATTAGAGAAGATTCCACAGTTAAAAGGATTAACTCATATTATTGAATATATAACTTATGAGATTTTATTTGAAGGGGTAAAGGGGTGCTTAACAATCCATTCAAATGGAACTGGTAAATGTAAATTTCTTCAACATACCCATTATCTATACCATTGTAAATTTAATTATGCACTAAACTTCATGAGCTAATATGAAACATATGTATCATTCACTAATAAAATCACTTTCAACCAAATGTAGTATTTTATTCACCAATAGGCCATCTACCTTCACAGTTCCATTTGAATGGATTGTTAAGCACCCCTTTACCCCTTCAAATAAAATCTCATAA
>JANNYV010000323.1:0-7723 GCA_031410275.1 Bacteroidota bacterium | reverse complement strand
CTGATATCGGATATAAATTTCGCATATCCATTTTTATCTGTGTGATAAGTAGCCCCTTCTTTGTATGAATATTTTCGTGTGTTATAATCGTAAGGGTTTGTCCAGATTTTAATGGTCGCATTTTCTACCGGAGCTCCACTTTCCCGGTTGACAACATACATACCTGATTCATTTTCATGTTGGCCTGAAGCGGTGATATAGGCGAGGCTCGATACGCATAAAAAGGAAAGCGACGTATAATTATTTTTTTCAAAGGAATTGCTTTCCGAAATGACCAATGCATACATGCCCGCAGGTAATGCATCTATTTTAATTTCTGTTGAATGATTTTTGTAATCGAGCTGATCCGGTAAATCCGCAGTCCATGTTTTAATGGATTGTTTACGTATCAGTTTTTCGTATTGTTCATTATCATAACGATAGGCATATTCTTTATACTCGCTTAATGTCAGTGGGATGATTTTGCAATAAGCTGATTTAATATTTCTAAAGTTCACCAATGCTAATGTAGGTTGGTTTGGCAACACCACTTTTTCGGTTTGTATACTTAATGCATGTACTTCTATTTGTTGCAATAAAAGCTGAGCATGATAGGCGCCTTCCGAATCGGGAAATTTTTCGACTATCGCATCACACATTTTTTTTGCATCAACATACCTTATATCTTCATCGTTCGTAGAACTGTTATGATACCCACTTCGTCTTGTTCGCAAACCGTTTTGAAGAAAGGTTTCGGCTATGTAAAACATCGCCATTCCGGTTTGTGCATTCTCAGGATATTTTTTAATCAGTGCATCCAATGCATTGATGTATAATTCTTTTTTATTTCTCAATATACTATGTGCATAAACATATTTTATTCTGGCCATATCGGCATCAATCAATCCATTTGGGTCATTATCTTTTAAATGAAAAGATAAAATTTCCTGATAAATTTTTAATACTTGATATTTTCTTGAGATTGTATCGGATGTATTAAATGTTGCATTTAGAAATGCTGTAGCCGGTGCGAAGGCAAGCTTGTCATTGATTTCAAATGCATAAGCAGGTTTGGTCAATTCATTTTCTCCCTGACTAAAATAATCAATGGCTCGATGCGCTAAAAAATCATATAATGTTGGTCGAAGGCTTGATGTATTTTTTCCTTCATCTAAAATTTCTGTCATATTTTTTATAGAAAAACTTTTAGAAGAAGCAGCCTCAGTGAAGGATTGGTGGTAATGATAAAATGCGGTTTCATAAAATTGGTTGGCAGACCAGGTTTCGATATCCGATGTTTGATGCCTGATGCTCGAATCGTTATTTGCATTTTCGAGCATCGAACTGCGGGTATCTGACATTGATGTGCGTTCCAATATCTTCCATCTGTTTTCCTGATAATAGGTCCAATACAAATCACCTAACATCGAATGAATGAGTTGTTTCACCGGAAAGGTTGATGCTTTTAATTCAGATTCAAAAAAAAGGATGTCATTTAATCTTGCTTTTTCATCACGGTCTCGCAAACTTACTCTGTAATTGCAAATGGCTTTGATGGTTTGTTCGGCATTCTGCTCAGCTTTGGCCAGTTTCAAAATGGAGCCAATTTCTTTTTCTGCGGTGGCATTCAGTCCTTTTTTAAAGGCACTTTCCACTGCCTTCCATTTCAAATCGTAGTTGGTTTTATTGGTCATATTTTTTTGTGACAAGGAGCTTATTGAAATAAATATAAAGAACGAAAGTAGTTTGAATAAACGCATAGTTTAAAATTTGGGGGCTTGGATACAAAGGTGCGGAAAAATCCATAAGAAAACTCGATGTTCGGTATCCTATGTTCGATATTCGGAAATGCAACGAATAACGATGAGAGAAGTATTTTCAAATTCAATTGCATAAATGTCGAAAATGAAATACGAGTTGGTGAAGAAGGGATGAAATTAGATGACAATTTGCGAACATCGAATAACGGGCATCGAACATCGGAATTAAGTTACTATTTTCGCTTCATGAATGTTGAGAAACATAAATCATTAATATCTTATAATACGTTTCATATTGAAGCCTTTGCGAGCAATTTTGCTGTTATAAAAAATGAAGATGAATTGTTTGACATGTTGAATACTGATGTTGCAAAAGAGAAAAAAATTTATATAGTTGGCGGTGGGAGTAATATTTTGTTGACAAATGATATTGATGGCTTAGTGATACTTAATGAAATGAAAGGAATAGAGAAAGTGTATGAAGATGATGAGCAAGTACGAATAAAATTTCAGGCGGGTGAACAATGGCATGAATGTGTACGGTGGTGTGTTGAACTAAATTTCGGCGGGATAGAAAATTTATCATTAATACCCGGAACGATTGGTGCAGCGCCTATTCAAAATATAGGTGCCTATGGTGTCGAATTACAAGATGTATTTATTGAATTGGAAGCAATCGAATTGAAAACAAAAGAGAAAAAAATATTTTCAAAGGATGAATGTAAATTTGGATATCGCAGCAGTATTTTTAAAACGAAGGAGAAAGGAAAATATATCATCATTTCTGTGACGCTTCAACTTTCAAAGAAACCTGTATTTAATATTAGCTATGGAAATATTAAAGAGGAATTAGCATTAATGAGTAGCAATGAACTCACTCTAAAATCAATTTCAGATGCCGTCATTCGAATCAGGCAACAGAAATTACCCGACCCCGCCGTGATAGGAAATGCCGGTAGTTTTTTTAAGAACCCTGTGATTTCTCAATATCAATATGAAATTCTTCTTTCATCATATGATGACATGCCTTCATATAAAAATGAACAAGGTGTAAAAATTCCGGCAGCATGGTTAATTGAACATTGCCATCCGCAACATGCAGCTAGTTGGAAAGGGTATCGAGAGAAGAATTATGGTGTGCATGCGAAGCAAGCCCTATGTCTTGTCAATTATTCAGATTCCACGGGGAAAGAGATTTTCGATTTATCTGAGCGTATCATAACATCTGTGCAACACGCATTTAACATCATGTTAGAGCGAGAGGTTAATATCTGGTAAAAAAGAGCCGGGCTAACATTTCATTATGTTTATAAAAAACTAAACAGCATTTTCATTCAGGCTGAGCCTATACTTTCGCCACTCAACAAAAAGTGACGTATGAAATTGATTAAGTACATAGCTGTCCTATTCCTTACACTTGGTATTCTTTTTATAAATGCGAATACATTTTCTCAGTTTAAAAAAGTAACTGAAAAAGCCTGGAAAGGAATTGCCAGTTATTATCACCCGAAATTTAATGGACGGAAGACCAGCAATGGAGAAATATTCAGTAATAAAAAATTGACCTGCGCAAATAATTTTCTTGCATTGGGAACGTATATCCGTGTCACCAATCCGAAGAACGGGAAAAGCGTAGTGGTGAAAGTAAATGACAGAATGAATCAAAAAAATAAGCGCTTGATAGATTTGTCGCAGGAAGCCGCAAGCCGCTTAGGATTATTAAGTCAAGGTTTGGGCGAAGTGAGTATTGAATTGTTGAATGAAGATGAAGAGAATGTAGCGGTGAAGTAATTCCACTTTTATATACACATGCAGCCGTCATTTATTTATGTTGAAGTTATTATTAACTTGTAGAGTGAAGTAGTACTTTCACAAAAAAAACGAACATGCATAAATTCCTATTCTTATTCTTTTTTTTAGTTTGTTCAAACGTTATTGCGCAAGAAGGTAAAACCAAATGGATCGGAACTGCGAGTTATTATCATCCGAAATTTAATGGACGGAAGACAACCAATGGTGAAACTTTTAGCAATGAAAAACTAACAGCTGCAAATAATTTTTTAAAATTAGGGACTAAAGTAAAGGTCACTAATTTAAAAAATAATAAATCTGTTATCGTTACCATCAACGATAGGATGCATGCACGAAATAAGCGATTAATAGATGTATCGGCTGCGGCTGCCAAGCAACTAGGTTTCTTTAATCAAGGTCTTTGTAAAGTGAGTATAAAAATTATTAGCGCTCATAAGAAAGGGAATAACGAATCTGATATGTTGACTGATAGCAGTGCTGTCTCAAATTAAGATGACGGGATAAATAAATGAATTCATAAGTATGGTTATACTAAGAATTTAACGAGACTATTTTGGGCGGTACACACGCTTTTCGCTCCAAGTCCACCCACGCCAAAGCGCGTGGTGCGGGCTTTCCACTACAATCGTTACCGCAATACAAAAGACAATTCAAGTTTATTTTTCTCATTGCACTTTTAGTTTAATCATAATCATTTAATCTTGTTCAAATTCCTTAAGATGCCAAAAGAATAATGAAGGTTTCGATTGTTGCTGTAGCAACCGATAATAAAAACTCCTAATAACCTCCAATTCCATAGATTAAAATCTATGGCAATGATATTGGTCGTGCCAATGGCTTTTGAG
This sequence comes from Bacteroidota bacterium, assembly GCA_031410275.1. Taxonomy (GTDB): domain Bacteria; phylum Bacteroidota; class Bacteroidia; order Chitinophagales; family Chitinophagaceae; genus OLB11. The sequence continues at coordinate 3,327 of JANNYV010000323.1, read as the reverse complement.
TTCTTCGAAGCGTCCCTCGCTTCGAAGTGCTATGTTGTCGCTTTTGGCGAGTTGCAGAAATACCTATCGGCTGCTGTCTAGTCAACCGAAATAATAAATATGTAGAATTATTTAAATGAATTTCTGATAGCGAAAAGAAAGTAGTGTCTTATACTAGACAAATTAATCAATCAGCTTCATGGTTTCAGGGTCGTCATCTAAATGATTCATTTGAGAAACGATCCAATTATGTCTGCGAACAATAAGGGCTGACGGTTTTTCAATACTGAATAAAACAGGATTTGGAAGAATAGAGGCTATCCAGGCGGCTTCACTCCGGGTTAAATTTTTTGCATCTTTTTTAAAATAATGTTGCGCCGCTGCCTGAATACCAAAAATACCTTTTCCCATTTCAGCAACATTCAAATAAGTTTCTAAAATTCTTTTTTTTCTCCAAATCAATTCAATCATAAAGGTGTGATACACTTCCAATCCTTTTCGAAACCAATCTCGTCCATTCCACAGGAAAACATTTTTAGCGGTTTGTTGCGATATCGTGCTGGCTCCTCGTACTTTTTTATGCTTAGGATCATTATTATATTTCATTGCCTTTTTGATGGCACTCCAATCGAAGCCATTATGGTCGGGAAATAATTGATCTTCGCTGCAAATTACCGCTAGTTTACAATTGCGGCCCATTTCGTCATAGCTGATATAGTCGCGCTCTAAGTCATTGCCTCTAAGAAGCGAGCTTATCATTACGGTTGTAATAGGTGTATTGATCCATTTTGTTAGTATGATAAATAAAATATTTGCAATGAAAAGATACAAGAAGAACTTCTTTACTTTCTGAAAAAAGGAAGAGCCGGATTTTTTTGCCACCAGAAATGAAATTAATTTAGAAACAAATGTATAGCATTCAATTTTAAAAGCAAACGTCTGATTGAATTGACAATGGACCATGATTCTCTGTTTATCTCAACTTTCTGATACTTCGTAGATATAGCACTTGTTAAGGCGCAATATAATTTGATATTCGTGCGTTAAATTATTTACTTTTGGTTATCACTATGAATCGAATTTTCACTATTATATGTTTCCTGTGCGCTTGCTTTTCAACCATCAACGTTTCGGCGACGCATATCCTTGGTGGTGAGATTGGGTATACACATCAGACGGGTAACGATTATGAAATATACTTAATTATTTATGGTGATTGCAGTGGTAATTCGTACAGTAATTTATTTAGTGCTATACCTAGAATAGAGATTTATGAAAACGGCACACCCAATTCATTTGTCGATTTGCAACCTTCCGGTGCATTAGGTACAGAGGTAACTCCGGTATGCCCTTCGCAAGCAGCCAATACAACCTGTGTAAATGCGACTGGCACTATTCCGGGCGTGGCACAATTTATTTTTAAACAAACGGTGACCCTTAGCGGCACATCCTCGAATTGGAAATTTATTTTTAACGGAAGCTTCGGTACAGGACTAGCCGGACGAAGTAATGCCATCACAAATATTGCATCAGGCACTACCATTATGGCTTTAGAAGCTACTTTAAATAATATCAACGGGCCTAATAATTCATCTTATTTTTCGACCATACCAACACCATTTTTTTGTATCAACACATTACAAGAATATAACCAAGGAGCCATTGACCCTGACGGAGACCAATTATCGTTTTCACTCATTCCGGGTTTAGTTGCCGATAATACCGGAAGTATTATTGGTATAGTTACTTATGTGAGTCCATATACCTATACCAACCCATTGGCGGTAAGTGTTGGAAGCTTTGCTTTTAATGGTACGAATGGACAAATGAGTTTTATTCCTAACTTAATTCAAACATCATTAGTGGTGAATAAAGTAGTAGAAATTCGCGGTGGTGATACGGTCGGAACCTCGATGCGCGAAATGAGTATCGTGGTATTGAATAATTGTAATAATCAATCACCAACCGCATCATTGCCCACATCTAATGTGGGTTCATTTGACACATCAAGAACATTGACAATATGCAATGCCACTGCAAATCTTCAGTTTGTCATCAATGCATATGATCCTGACCCTACAAACAATGTAAGCGTTACAATAACCGGTTTGCCTTTAGGCGCAACAGGAAATGTTGCGGGAAATAATACACCTAATCCGGTCATTACAATTAATTGGGCCATTCCACAACCCGCTGCTGCCGGTTCGTATACGTTTTATATCAATGTTGAGGACGATGGCTGTCCGTTGAAAAGTAAACAAACTATTGCCTACACGGTAGTCATTGTGCAACCCATCACACCACTCGCATTTGTCATTACTAAGGAAACTTGCGTGCCCGGTATGGATGGTTCGATTCAAATTACGGCATCGAGTACTTCAGGAACTGTCAACTATTCTATTGATGCAATTAATTATCAATCCTCAAATTCTTTCAACGGATTAAGTGCCGGAAATTATACAGTGACAGCGAAGGATATTGCAGGATGCACAATATCGGCAGTAGCTGTTGTCAATACATCGCCATTGCCTGTTCTTAGTTATTCAAGTGAACCCGAATCATGCTTTCCTGGACATGATGGTTCTATTACAATCGGTGCTAACAGTGCGAATGGAGGTATTACAGGTTATGCATTAAATGGAGGTGCGCTTCAATCGACAAATACATTCACAAATTTGTCAACCGGTATTTATACTGTTACTGCAAAAGATATTATTGGATGTATTGGTTCAGCCATCGTCACGCTTGTGAGCGCAACCATTCCGCAAATAACAAATGTGATAAAGCATGATATTACTTGTTATGGAAATGGTGACGGATATATTAAATTAATTGTTTCACCCCCAACCTTAAACTACACCTACACATTAATGCCCGGCGCTATTTCAAACAGTATAGGCGAATTTAAACAAGTAGCAAAAGGAAATTATACCGTTATTGTAAAAACCGATAAAGCGTGTGCAGATACAGTAAGCGTAAGCATTGCAGAGCCTGATAAATTTATCATTAGTAGCATTGATATACAAAAAGCGACCTGTGATAAAAATAATGCGAAGGTAGATGTGGAAACAAATTATACATCAACACTTTTATATACATTGCGACCGGCCATTTATATCAATACCCTAGGGCATTTTACGGATGTGGCACCGGGTACGTATACAATAAGTGTGCAGGACTCAAATTTTTGTTATGTCGATTCGGTGTTCATTGTAGGCGCAGAACCAAATGTATTTGCCACCACAACCATGCATCAAGATTTGCAATGTAATGGTTGGGGAACAGAAGGAGAAGCTGAAGTATTTGCATCGGGTGGGGTAGAGCCTTATACATATTTATGGACAAACA
>JANNYV010000322.1:0-3600 GCA_031410275.1 Bacteroidota bacterium | reverse complement strand
GTGACGAATGAAATTCCGGGGCTGACTTTAGATAAAAACGGAAATTTTATCTCATTTGATTTCGAAGCACAATGCCGTAGTGTTTTTGAAAATGTAAAAATAGTATTGGAAGAAAGCGGAAGTAAATGGGAAAACTTAGTGGATGTAACAGTTTTTTTAGTGAATATGAAACGTGATTTTCATACGTATAATACGCTCTATGCAGAGTATTTTACAGAAGCACAACCTTGCCGAACGACAGTTGAAATCAATAGTTTACCAACACCTATTGCTATTGAATTGAAATGTATTGCGATTTGTTAATGAGTCTCGGGTTATTGAACTACTTAGGATCTTGATGAAAATAAAATTTTCATTTTCTACTTCCACGATATAGTATATTTTTTTGAATGTTGAACTCAGAAAAGCAAAACCATAAGACTCTTTTGTTATAGCGTAAAAAGCAATGTCTCAAAGTTTTGCTTATGAGACTGTTAATTTTATAATTGCTGATTTGCTATTGTGCATTTTTAATAATTGGCATTAAAATAAATGGCTTTGGGATTAGTTCATTACTGTATTCTTTAGAAGTATCTAAACAAATATAAAAAAGACCCGCTAAAGCAGGTCTTATATTTATTCTTTTAGATTGTTGTGTCTTATTCGAAATGCAAATCCAATCCAAGGCCTCTCAATTCATGCACTAATACATTGAATGATTCCGGTATACCAGGTTTAGGAAGATTATCACCTTTCACAATGGCTTCATACGTTTTAGCTCGTCCGGTAATATCATCTGATTTCAATGTCAATAATTCTTGTAAGATATTAGCAGCACCATATGCTTCAATTGCCCAAACCTCCATCTCACCAAAACGTTGACCTCCGAATTGAGCTTTACCGCCGAGTGGTTGTTGAGTAATTAAACTGTAGGGTCCAATTGAACGGGCATGCATTTTATCGTCTACAAGGTGATGAAGTTTCATAATATAAATAACACCCATTGTAGCTTTCTGATGAAAGCGTTCTCCTGTTTCGCCATCGTATAAATAAGTATGGCACCATTCAGGTAAACCCGCTTTTATCACTTGTGCTTCAATCTCATCTTTTGTTGCACCATCAAAGATTGGGGTAGAATAATGGGTTCCCATTTTCAAACCTGCCATGCCAAGAATGGTTTCATAAATTTGTCCGAGATTCATACGGGAAGGTACACCTAACGGATTCAATACAATATCAACCGGTGTTCCATCTTCTGCAAACGGCATATCCTCCTGACGAACGATACGCGCAACAATTCCTTTGTTACCATGTCGACCGGCCATTTTATCTCCCACTTTCAACTTACGTTTACTGGCAAGATATACTTTAGCAAGTTTTAATACACCGTTTGGTAATTCATCACCGATTGTGATATTAAATTTCTCGCGTTTGTAACGACCTAATTCTTCATTGTAACGAATATTGTAATTATGAAGAAGCTGATTCACCAAGTCATTCATTTTTTCATCTGCAGTCCAATTTAGTGGGTTCACAGTTGTAAAATCGATTGACTTAATTGCTTTTGTGCTAAACTTAGCACTCTTACCAAGAACAATTTCACCATAGTGATTGGTTACACCTGCTGATGTTTGACCATCCAATAGTTTCTCCAATTTTGCATATAATGATTCATTAATTGCTTCTAGGTTTTCGCTATGGACTTTATCAATTTTTTCAATGGATGCTTTTTCTCTTGTTTTGGAGTTCTTATCTTTTTTAGCTCTTGCAAATAATTTTTTTCCAATCACAACACCTTCAATAGATGGAGGCATTTTTAATGAAGCATCTTTTGCGTCACCGGCTTTATCTCCAAAGATGGCACGTAATAATTTTTCTTCCGGTGTTGGATCTGTTTCTCCTTTTGGAGTAATTTTTCCAATTAAAATATCACCTTCTTTTACATGAGCACCCAATCGAATAATACCATGTTCATCTAAATCTTTTGTTGCCTCTTCACTAACATTTGGAATATCCGGAGTCAATTCTTCTTCACCTAATTTAGTATCACGTACTTCCAATTCATATTCATCAATATGGATAGAGGTAAACCAATCTTCACGAACAACTTTTTCATTAATTACAATCGCATCCTCGAAATTATAACCTTTCCAAGGCATGAAGGCCACACAAAGATTTCTTCCAAGAGCCATTTCACCATCTTTAGTTGCATAGCCATCCGTTAAGAAATCACCTGTTTTTACAGATTGCCCTTTTACCACATGAGGCTTAAGATTGATACAAGTACTTTGGTTAGTCTTGGCGTATTTTGTCAACTTATACATGACCAAATCATCTTCAAATGAAATGACACGTTGAGTTTCTGAACGTTTGTAACGGACATGAATTTCGTTAGCATCCACATATTCAACCACACCATCACCGGTTGCAGTAATTTGAATACGGGCATCACGGGCAGCTTTTGCTTCAATACCTGTACCTACAATTGGAACTTCAGGACGAAGTAATGGAACCCCCTGACGTTGCATGTTCGAACCCATCAAGGCACGATTCGCATCATCATGCTCAAGGAATGGAATAAGAGAAGCCGACAAACCAACAATTTGATTTGAGGCCACATCCATAAATTCAACTTCTGCTTTATCAAGAATAGGGAAATCACCAGTTTGACGTGATTTTATTTTGTCACCAATGAAATATCCTTTCTCATCTAATGGCACATCGGCTTGCGCAATTTTGGCCAAGTCTTCTTCTTCAGCACTTAAGTAAACATGTTTATTATCTACTTTACCATCTTTTACTTTACGATATGGTGTTTCAATGAAACCCATATCATTTATTTTCGCATGAACACATAAGGTAGAAATCAAACCAATGTTCGGACCTTCCGGTGTTTCAATTGTACACAAACGACCATAGTGAGAATAGTGAACGTCACGAACCTCAAAGCCTGCTCTTTCACGACTCAAACCTCCAGGCCCTAGAGCAGAGATACGACGCTTATGCGTAATCTCAGAAAGGGGATTCGTTTGATCTAAGAATTGAGACAATTGAGAAGTCCCGAAGAATGAATTAATAACCGACGAAAGAGTTCGAGCATTGATTAAGTCAATGGGCGTAAACACCTCATTATCACGTACATTCATACGCTCACGAATAGTACGAGCCATACGTGCAAGACCAACACCAAATTGCGCATATAATTGCTCACCTACTGTTCGTACACGACGATTACTTAAGTGATCAATATCATCAATCTCTGCTTTTGCATTTGTTAAACGAACTAAATATTTAACAATTTCAATAATATCTTGTTTGGTTAAAACTTTCTTTTCTAATGGAATAGGGTGTTCTAACTTTCTATTTACTTTATAGCGTCCCACATCACCTAAATCGTAACGCTTATCACTAAAAAATAATTTATCAATAATACCTCTTGCAGTTTCATTATCTGGAGCATCTGCACCACGCAATTGACGATAAATGTGTTGCACTGCCTCAAGTTCACTGTTTGATGTATCTTTATTTAATGTATTGTAAATAATGGCATAATCTCCACCCAATTCTTCTTTTTGAATAAATACACTTGTAATACCCATTTCAACAATGGTTTCAATACCA
>JANNYV010000321.1:0-5519 GCA_031410275.1 Bacteroidota bacterium | reverse complement strand
CTACACAATTGGAGAGTGCAAAAAAAGGTATTTACTCTGAAGAGGTGAATATGAATGAATTGATTTTAGATGTCATTCATCAAATACAAAATCGCTATCCTTTATTTACCATTTCTGCCTCCATCATGAAGGATGCTTTTTTTCTTCATGGCGACTCTTCTCTTTGGAAATTAGTGGTCAGCAATTTAGTTGAGAATGCACGAAAATATTCACCTGTTTCTGAAACCATTGAGGTCATTCTTGAAAAGCGTAATCAAAAGACCGTTTTTGCAGTGAAAGATAAAGGCAACGGAATTCCAGATAAGGAAAAAGAAAAAATCTTCGAAAAATTTTACAGAATCGGAAATGAAAACACCCGCTCTTCGAAAGGCACCGGTTTGGGTTTATTTATTGTAAAAAAAATTGTGTCTCTTTACAAATATGACATTTCTGTGAAAAACAATATACCAAATGGTTCTATTTTTGAAGTGGTTTTTACCTAATCTAACTATTCACTATGCATCATAAAATATACAAAGGCAGTATCTTATTGGTAGAAGACGAAGAAAGTTTGAGGGAAGCGCTCAAATTAAATCTTGAATTGGAAGACTATGATGTCACCGCTGTAGACAATGGAAAAAAAGCCATTAAGGCGTTTAAAGAAGAATATTTCGATTGTATTATACTCGACATTATGATGCCGGAAGTAGATGGTCTCATGGTTTGTGAAAGTATCCGTTTACAAAATGAAAAAGTACCCATCATGTTTTTGTCGGCAAAAAGTAGCGGCGCAGATAGAGTGCTTGGGTTGAAAAAAGGTGGTGATGATTACCTGATCAAACCATTTAATTTGGAAGAGCTTCTATTGCGTGTTGAAAAACTAATCGAAAAAAATAAAAAAATTGAACATGCCGTTGAAGAAATTCATTATGTAGAGTTAGGCAAAAGCAAAATCGATTTTCATGCGCAGGAATGTATCGACATACGCGGAGAAAAACATGCCTTGACAAAAAAAGAAATTCAGTTTTTAAAACTCTTGGTTGAAAATAAAAATGAAATTATTTCACGTGAACATATTTTAAAAATGGTTTGGGGGTTTAATGTATTTCCGACCACACGAACCATCGATAATTTTATTATGACCTATCGAAAATATTTCGAAGAGGACCCGCGTAATCCAAAATATTTTTTAAGTGTAAGGGGAGTGGGTTATCGGTTTATTAATAACTAATAGCTGTTGGCTTTTAGCTGATAGCCCGATCCAAATATAATGGCAGTATCTCCAATTCCACAATAGCCAGGTCTCTCAAAATGAAAGCGAATAGATTTTTTAGACGAATTCAAGCTAATAACTATTGGTTTTTAGCTGCTAGCCTGATTCAAATACAATCACATCGGCTCTTCTAAACATTTTTTTTAGAATCAAAAGCGAACAATCAAAAAGGGAGATTATTATTAACCGAGATGAATCAAAGCTAACAGCCAATAGCTATTAGCTAGTAGCTTTTACAGCTTTCTTCTCATACAAAAACAATGTCAAAAAGAAAACAAAAAACACAATACCTGCCTGTATTTCCAACATATCATCTGTAAGCATATTGAAGAAGATTAAGGGTATGAGCCAAAACGCTAATTTGTTTTTTTGCTTGAAAAAAAAGAAGGCGCTTGCAACTAAAATACCAAACAATAAAAGCACACCGGTGATGCCCGTATTTAGCCAGGTATGAAAAACCTGATTATGTGTATGCATATTATCGTCGGCCAATTTGGTATAGCCTTCCTGTATTAGTTTATTTTTCAATTGAGGATTCGCCTCCCCGGTCCCATACCCAATTAACCAATGCTCTTTAATCAATAACCATTCATTTTGCCAGGCTGCCATTCTGCTTCCTGTCGAATTTTCGAGCGTCACATTTTTATCTGCGAGTTTACTTTCATACGATGTTTCATAGATACGTTTTTTGATACTCGGTATTTGTGTGCAAAAGCCAATAAAGAAAAGGATAGAGCATATAAAAACGACCATTCGAATAAGTTCATTTTTAATACGCCCCGTTGCAAGCCAAAGAATGTACAGCGTAAAACACCCTACAAAAAGCATGGCGGTTTTAGAAATTAATAATAGTAACGCAATCAACAAAAAAGGAATCAAACACCAAAGTGTCAATCGCATAGCCTTGCTCAATTGCTTATTTTCAATGAAGGTGAGCATACACCAAACAAGCGCATACGCAAAATAATTTGAATAATACCCTGCATGCATAACGCCTTCCGAAAGACTCATACGTTGTGTGATAATATCCCAGCCCTTCGCAGCATAATGATGATAGGAATAAAGAAATGAGTATACAAAAGACACACAACATGAAACGGAAAAAATAAAAAAAAGATGTCTCGTCTTTCCTTCATCTAAATAATTTTCAGTTGAAAACAACAATGGCAAAATAAAAAAAGTAAGTTTTACTTCAATACTTTGCCAGCCTTCTGCAAGATGATGGCTCCATAAAAGAGCAATGATATGAACGAAGAAGAATGAGTAAAGGAATAGCGTTATCAATCCAAGGACGGTAGACCGGGGACGGAAGACTGAGGATTGAAGACTAAAGGAAGATAACTTCTGTAACAGATTTTTATCGCATAACCAATGAGCAGTCAATAAAATAATACCAACTGAACTTAGGCGTTGGCTCCATGTAAATGAAACTGCTGTCAACACAACAATTGTATACCAAACAGCGACTCGATTCAATTGCGGAAAAGTGAACATAGATGCACAAATGTAATGAACCAACCTTGTATCTTTGTCATCATGTTGTTGCAAATACATCCTAAAAACCCTGATGAACGAAAAATAAAAATCGTTCTCGATTGTCTCCGCAAAGGCGGAATTATTATTTACCCTACCGATACTATTTACGGTTTGGGTTGCAGCATCGAACATCCTGAAGCCATCAACCGTATTTGCAAAATAAAAAATATTCAACCCGAGAAGGCATTGCTTTCATTTATTTGTTCAGACCTCAGTCACTTAAGCGAATACACAAAATCAATAGACACCCCTATATTCAGATTTTTAAAACAATATTTACCCGGCGCCTTCACATTTATTTTAGCTGCCAGCAAAAAAGCACCCAAACTCCTCCGCACAAAAAAAGAAACAGTGGGCATCCGTGTTCCCGATAATGAAATTTGCAGAGCTATTATAAATGAATTGGGGCATCCTATTCTCAGTACCTCATTGCCATATGATGATGATGACATCCCCTATACCGATCCCGAATTGATGGATGAAAAGTTCGAGCATCTTGTTGATATCGTTATCGACGGTGGATATGGAGGCGTTGTCCCTTCTACCATTGTTGATTGCACAAAGTATCCGCCGGAAGTAATTCGTGAAGGAGCAGGGATTATTGAATAGTTGCAAGTTGAGAGTTGAGAGTTGAGAGGAATGCGATGTTCGATGTCCGGAACTTCTGCCTTATTTTATATTTCTTATTCCTTCTTGTCTTTTGACACTTACAACTCTCAACTTACAACTCTCAACTTTTCTTCATTCCCAAATTCTCAAATTAAACTATCTTCGCACCTCTATGTTAGATAAGTTAGAAGCCATCAAAGGCAGATTCGATAATATTGGCGTGTCGCTTACCAATCCCGAAATTGTGAATGACCAAAAACGATACTCACAATTGAGTAAGGAATACCGTAAGCTCGAAAAAATTGTAGATGTATACAAGCAATATAAAAATTGTTTAGAAAGTATCGATTTCGGTAAAGAAGTCTTGGAATCTGAAAGCGATGAGGAATTACGTGCAATGGCCAAAGAAGATTTATCAAGTACCGAAATACAAAAAGAAGAATTAGAAGAAAAAATTCGTCAGCTCTTAATACCCAAAGACCCGCAAGACGAGAAGGATGTAGTCATGGAAATACGTGCAGGAACCGGTGGCGATGAAGCCAGTTTATTTGCAGGCGATTTAATGCGTATGTATATGAAGTACGCCGACGCAAAAGGTTGGAAAGTAGCCTTGGTCGATGAAAGTGAAGGCACTGCCGGAGGATATAAAGAAGTGATACTCGAAATTATTGGTGAAGATGTATATGGAACATTAAAGTATGAAAGTGGTGTACATCGCGTACAACGTGTGCCCAACACCGAAGCCAGCGGACGGGTACATACTTCTGCGGCCACAGTGGCCGTAATGCCCGAAGCCGATGAAATAGATTTTGAATTGAAAGATTCCGATTTAAAAATGGAGACCGCCCGTAGTGGTGGTGCCGGCGGACAAAATGTAAACAAAGTAGAAACGAAAGTAATACTCACGCATATTCCTACAGGGACTGTTATTACTTGTCAAACAGAACGAACCCAACTCGGTAACCGCGATAAGGCAACCACCATGATGCGTACCAAACTTTATGAAGAGGAAGTTCGCAAACATGAAGAGGCTATTTCAAACAGCCGTAAGACACTTGTAAGTAGTGGCGATCGCTCGGCAAAAATAAGAACCTACAATTGGCCTCAAGGTCGTATCACCGATCATCGTATCAATAAAACAATTTATTCATTAGATAATTTTGTGAATGGCGATATTCAAGACATGCTCGATTCGCTGCAGTTTGCAGAAAACGCCGAAAAGATGAAGGCCGGTGAAATGGTGTAGTTTTTATTATTGATCCTGCACTTTCTTCACCACCAAAAACCAATCATATTCTAAAGCTAAGTAGCCCATTTCAAAACAAAATACATACACGCCTCCTTTTTTATTTTCGTAGGTATGTGTATGATAATTAAATTGAAAGCCTCTGTTTAGCAGTCGTCCTCTGGTGGTCTTTACCATGTGTTCATTGCCGAGAAACTTCTCTAAAATTTTTTTGTTTTTGCGCAAGGCATTAATAATATTTCGGGCGTAATTATTTACGTCTCCCTTTCGCTGGTTGTTGTAACTATTCCGGCAATAATCATCACAGAACTTTTTATCGGTTCTGCCCTTCAGAATTTTATTACAAGCCAGGCATGATTTGGTAGGTAGGTTATTCATGGCTGAAAATAAAAAACTAAGATAAAACAATGAATTGAAAAAGGAACAAAAGCATATTGCTTTTTCAAAAATGAATAGACTAAAATGAGTATCAAAATCTATAGGGCGGCACACAGGCTTTCCGCTCCAAGTCCGTCCCCTGACCGAAGCGTCAGGGGTACGGGCTTTCTGCTACAATCCTTGCCGCAATACATCGTGTATTCAAAATAATTCTTTTTGCAACGCGTTTTGTTTAATCATGCAAACAAACTGGTGCCTTTCAAATTTTTGTAACTAATGGCAACGGGCAGTTTAATTTTGATAGATACTATACAAATGAGAACGTCATGGCAAGGCCATCTCATGAATATGTATAGATAGTATTGGGATTGCTTCGCAGGGCCTCGCAATGACGACAACAAAGGCTTCGTAGAGTTGCTCATATAACTACAAACGAATCTACCGCAACAAACTAATATCTCCCTTCAGTGTCTTCTTCACTTTATAGGCTTCATATTC
>JANNYV010000320.1:0-3713 GCA_031410275.1 Bacteroidota bacterium | reverse complement strand
CTATCTAACTCCGGTGCAATTTTTTTTAATTGAATATACAGGTTCAATACTTTATTCAATTCACTCCAATAATAAATATCATCTTTGATACCTTTATTCATAAAGAAGTGAAGCATCTTCAACTGAAATTTTTCATTCCCTTTTAATTTGTCAACATAAAATTCAAGTATATCTCGTGTACGAATACCTAGGCGCGAGGTGTAAAAATCAAACGAAGCTTCTTCTTCTGCAGCAATGCGAATGCCAATCTTGACAGGGTCTTTAGAGCGAATTGATTTTTTATAATCTTCAAACTCATTTTTATTATCAAGGACAGGGATTAAATTTTTAAAGCCTGCATTAATGAGCTGAGCAATATTACGCGTATACGCTTTTGTTTTAAATCCATTGCAAATGATAAAGGTTTCTTTCGTTATTTTTTTTCGTTGAAAGAGTTTGCGTATAATTTCTAAATCGTAGGCGAAGGAAGTTTCGAGATGTACACCATATTTGGTTGTTTCTTCAACGATAAAAGAAAAGTGTGAACTTTTTGTGCAATAACAATAAAAATATTCGCCGGCATATTTTTGTTTCTTAATGGCATCCTCAAACATTTTTTTTGCCTTGTTGATTTGCATCCCAATTTTTGGCAAATAGGTAATTTTAAACGGAGTACCATATTTATCAATCAACTTCTTTAAATCAACACCATTAAAATGTAAATAATTATCTTTTACCTGAAACCCTTCCTGCGGAAAATCGAAGGTCTGCTTAACAAGGTCTGTGTATGTATTACTCATGTATGCGTACGAAACGGGTGATTAAATTTTTTACAAATGTAAAGATGAATTTATTTTTTTTGTCAACTATTTTTTACCTGCTTAAAAGCAAGTCTGTCGAGCGTTTCCCAATACAGAAAAGCATATCCAACATACTTAATCCTGCAATGAAACCGTTCTTCTCTTCAAAGGGTTGCATATAGGAAGCATGTATATCTGTAGCACGACTTTCTGCTTTAAATTTTTTTCGAAAATCTATGACACGCTCGTTCTGCTCTTTCTCATAGAGTGCTGTGAATGAAAAATGCTGCTTCACAGACAGGAGTTTATTTATTGTGAGGAACGAATCAATATTTACATCAAGTAAATACGTATACTTTTTTTCAAATAAAAATTTCAGTTCGTCCGCAAAATATTCGAAGTATGGAGAACGATTGTAACAAGTCTGTAAGGTTTTCCAATGTAAGCTTTGCCACGTTTCCCGATTGCAAATTTTAAGTTCCTTCATCAACGTCTTTTGGTTTCGACCTCCTTCTAAGGGGACTGTCAATGCGAGCTTGCCGTTCGGACCTGCTACATAGCAACGATTACGCAAAGAAGCCCGTTCAAAGTACTCCTGTTTTTCCAATAAAACTTGTTCGCTATTTATGAATGCTTCATACCAAGTGATGCAAGGAAAATATTCACATTCTAAAAGTGTGGTTTGTAAATCGCTCATTGTATTTTCGCAAAATGCGGTTAAAGATAATCATCTGTTTTTTTGTTTTGTATATCATTCATCCCAACACGGTATTTTCGATCGGAAATGATTCAATTAAACTAGTTTCTCTTTCTGATAAATTAGTTTGGAATGATACTCATAACAAATATGAGCTCAGTGAAATGAGTCATCTTTTTTTTGATGCAGATGTGCAGAAAATTATCGTAGGTTTCGAACTTAAAAGAATGCATCCAAATGACACATCACAATTTGTTTTTTTAGAAATCAAAAAAAAATCATTGCAACAATTTCGCTTGCGACCTGTTGTTTCAAAAAAAATAAACCTGAGTTCAACGCCTCTATATATTGATAGTTTAGATTTATCTGATTCACTTTTTGCATCAGGAAATTTTGACGTTATTGTCAGTTATATGAATGATTCCTTCAAAGTATTGGATGTGAAAAAAGTATCCTTTCAATTATTACGCGCTAAAAATAATATCATTAAAGACGAATTCTATACAGTGGGTGCAGATAAATTGAGCAGTGATATAAATCTTGAAAAAACATTTGTTCAGAAATATGATATCGTTCAATTAAAAAAAAATATTGCGTCCCTTTCTCCCATGGCAAAAGGCGCGGAGGGCAAGGTTATTAAAGAACTTTCGTCGGTAGAAGATATACATATACTCAAGCAATTTTTTTATAACTTTTGGTATAACAGAAACCCCTCTGACCCAGAAAAAGCATGGAGTGATTATGTTATCATACTAAATGATCTTGCCAAAAAATATGGCAATGCACATACACCGGGTTATGAAACGGACAGAGGGCGAATTTATATTCAGTACGGCGCACCGGACAGAGTTGAACGGGTCAGTAACGAAAAAAATGCGTTGCCTTACGAGGTTTGGTTTTATTATAACTCAGGCATTAAACACAACCTGAAATTTCTCTTCTTTCAACCGGGTATGTTGGGTAATGAAATGCTGTTATTACATTCAAACGTACCCGAAGAAATTGTGAATCCATATTGGAAACGCATTTTATTAAAAGACCCAAATAACTCCGATAATAAATTAACACATAAAGTCTTTGAATTTTTTAATGAAAAATAAATATGAAAACATTCATTCAATTAAGCTGCCTTTTTATATTCAGTATGATATTGCAATCTGCCGGTTGCAGTAACGTAAAAGAACTTGATTACAAAGGCGTCGAAAATACAGAAATACAATCGATAGGGTTCAACCATTCGGCGATTCGTATCAATCTGAAATATTACAACCCCAACAATTTTTGGATTGATGTGAAAGAAAGTAATTTGAGTATTTATCTCAATGATCAATTTATCGGTATTGCCGACCAACCCGAGAAGACTGAGATTCCGAAACTATCTGATTTTATCTTTCCGGTCGTGGCACATTTTGATCCCCTTAAAATTTTAGGCACAGCCTTTACTTCCTTGTTTTCGAAAACAAATAAAGTTACCATACAAGGCACTGCAAAGCTTGGTAAAAAAGGCGTGTATATCAAAGTGCCAATTAATATTACCGAGAATGTAAGCTTGTTGTCGAATTAGCTAATGGCTGTTAGCTACTAGCTGTTGGCCAATACACCAAATTGTTCAAGAGTCTCACAATTTTAAAGTAAAACTTATTTGCATTTAGCTAATAGCTAACAGTCATCAGCTAAAAGCCTCTACATTTTCAACAGCTTAAACGCATGCGTCCATTGGTTTCTAAGGAAGCCGGGAATACACCACAACATACTCAGTGGTTCAATGGCACGCGCCGCTTCAACACTTCCCATATCTTCAACCTCCCATCCAAATGAAATTAAAATTGAAGTAACTGTCGCTTTGGCCTCTTCGTTATTTCCGCAAATAAACATCGAAGGCTTTATTCCATTGAAATTGGGTTTATACATAAACCCACTTCCAACGCTATTAAATGCTTTGACAAAATTTGCTTCCGGAATTAATTTTTGCAAACGCTCCATCAACGAATCATCCAACGTTGTGAAAAATTTCATGACACCTTTTTCCGGTGCACCATGCGCAATCGGATTGGTTGCATCAATAATAATTTTGTCTTTAAAATTTTCGATACCGGCCAATTGTATCGCCTCTTAAGCAACACTGCCACCAATGGCAAGCAGATTCAATTCTCCAAATTTTGCTGCAGTATCAAACTGCCCAACTTCCCCGCTTGGGTTCTCATTCTTCCACTTCACTACTTCTTCTTTTTCAATAT
>JANNYV010000319.1:0-2568 GCA_031410275.1 Bacteroidota bacterium | reverse complement strand
ATCGCATATTCTCTTAATTCTTTTCCTTGCAAAATTTTAGTATACAACGGTTTTAGTACCGGGTATTGTGCAAGAAAATTTATTTCTAATGCTTCATTATCAAAATAATAGTATTGCAGTGAGCCGTTTATTTTGTCCGTTAAAATGATCGCGCTTTCATTTGAATTGTAGGTTGCAATTTCACTGATATGAGTGACTTGCTTACCATTGTAATAATGAGTAGCATCTGCCTGTAGCAAATCGCATTGAGAAGCGTTTGTGTTTGAAAGAATGCTTGCTTGTTTGTTGCAAGAGCTGATTGCGATGGCAATGATGGACATTGAGATGATTAACTTTTTCATGATATATTGTTTTTAATTTTTTGCCTACTCTATTGGGTTTTCGGCATCGCCCTTTGTGTTTGAATTCCGATGTAAACCTACATTGACAGGCAACAAGTATTTTTGCTGATGTATAAGATGCAGGAATCATTGTATGAAATGTGTATATGAGTGAGCGAACGGAGTAGGAAAATTATAAATGATAAATGAAGAAGGATAAATTATGAATGGTAAATGATGAATTTAGAATACCTAATAAGCCCAATTGAAAATACCCTCAATTGGGTATATGTTTCTGAATTAAATGAGTATACTTTTACATTCTAAAATAAAAACTATGAAACACTTTATCCTCTCATTTGTATGTTGTTTACTCGCATCATTTTCTTATGGTGATGTTTCTCCAATTATGGTGTGTAATGCCGCCGGAACTACTTGTACTCCTTATTATAATATCGATACTGCTTATACGGCAGCTAATAATGGTGACTATATCTATGTGCCTGGTGGCATTTTTGTATTAAATGTAAATATCAATAAGGAAATTCACATGATTGGTGCTGGTCATAATTTTGATAGTACCATGGTCACAAATTTTACGACTATCAACTCGAACATTACGTTTGATGCAGGCGGCAATAATTCATCTCTCGAAGGATTGTATATAACCGGTGGTATTTATGGGCCTTCTTCAGTTGCATTGAATAATTTAACAGTCAGTTACTGTCATGCAAACTTATTCAATTGTTATATTACTAATTCAACAATCAGAACCACTATATTCAGAGGCGGTGGTATAGGTGATAATACATTTTATTATGGCATCAATAATGCAATTTCAAATTGCTTTCTGTATAGCATTTCAAATTTAAACAGTAGTTTGGTTGAAAATTGTACCGGCTTTTATTATATTAATAATGTTGCCTTATTGCTGATGAAAAATAATATATTTTATTCTTCACCTTACTCACCTTATGGACAATACGGCTCGAATAATAGTTGGAACAATAATGTGTTTGTGAATGCATGTCCTTATTATTGTACAAATTTTATAAACGCAAACAATAATATTCAAGTAAACTTGGCGGATTTATTTACAAATGGTTTTGATTATTATAATATGCATCTCGTTGCCAATTCTCCTGGATTGACTGCGGGTACCGGTGGAACACAAGTTGGAGTGTATGGTGGTTTATTCCCTTATAAAGAAGGTGCAGTGCCAAGTAATCCGCATGTGTATCAAAAAACGATTTCTGCATCAACCAATGCAAGCGGGCAATTACCGGTGCAAATAAAAGTGAGAGCAGAAAATTATTAATCTTCATTTTTAAATTAAAAAAAATGAAAAAGATAATTTTCACTTTCATCCTCTTTATCCTCTTACACCAGTTAAGCGCGCAAAAGGCATTATCGAATTACCAGTATTGGTTCGATCAAAATTATGCTGCTGCACAATATGGTATTCAAACCAATGATGAGTTTATTGCTAATATTCCTGCGAATGGCTTAAGTTTTGGGCTTCATTCATTTCATTATAGAGCAAAAGATAGTACCGGAAAATGGAGCGCTGTTGTATCACAGGAATTTTATAAACCATGCAAATTGACAACATATGAATATTGGTTTGATGGGAATTATGCGATTAGAACTGCAGTGACAGCCTCTCCGGTCAATATTGTAAATGTCACGACAACGGCCAGTGCAACGAACTTAAATTATGGTTTGCATAATATTTCCTTACGCTCAAAAAATGAAGCCGGAAAATGGAGTAGTGTAGTAACGCAACAATTTTATAAGGCACCTAAAATGGTTTCATACGAATATTGGTTCGATACAAATTATGCCGGCAAAATTTCTGTGACGTCTGCAGCAACTGACGTCTTAGATGTGAATACATTGATAAGTGCTTCTGCCTTGAGTTTCGGTTTGCATGAAATTCATATTCGTTCAAAAAATCAAAAGGGAATTTGGAGTTCAGCGATTACACATTCATTCCGCAAAGAATCGAAAATAGATAAATATGAATATTGGTTTGACAATGCGTATTCATCAAAAGTAACACAAACATTGTCTACTCCGCTTTCATCACTAGATATCAATGATTTAATTTCTACCTTGTCATTAAGCGGTACGCATCATACTATTCATATCAGAACACATAAGCAAGATGGAAAATGGAGTAGTACTCTATCACAGGATTTTACGAAGCAAAATCATATTCAACCGGGCAATTCCCACGAAATATAGG
>JANNYV010000318.1:0-4503 GCA_031410275.1 Bacteroidota bacterium | reverse complement strand
GGTTATCAATTTGTGTTTGAGATACGATGTTATTTTTTAATAAATATTTTAATGTTGGGTTGCAAACTTCCAACATTTCAGCTATAACTAATTCTTCATTATAGCTTTGTAATATAATTTTTTTTGAATCCTCAATTGATAAATTAGATGCGAAAGAAAAACATAGAATAAGTGCATCCAAGTCTGGCATATTTCTAAAAATTATTGCATCTATAAATGAAGCTGAAACCAATTGTTTTAATTTATCATCCATTTGTTCCCAAAGCCATTCGCCTAAAGCTTGAAATTGTGAAGAGTGAACAACTTCGTCTATTGAATGACTCAAACATATTTCTCTTACAGAATTTTCTAATTTAGTATTTTTAGCAAACTGCCCAAGCTCAATTGATATTCTTGTTTCTGTTACAATGCCGAAAATTATTGGTAATAGTTCTTTTATAGGTTCATAGGTTTGATTGTATTTTAGCAACTCTAATTTTCGAATAAATTTTGGAGGTGACATGTCTCCTTCTAATTTGATCTGAAATAATTCCTTCTAACTATTTAAATAGACTAGTGATTGTTCAGCATGAAACCCTTCATCTGTTGCAATTTTATATAAATCTTCTTTTGCTTTATTTGGGATATAAAAATTAAGTCTTTTCAAATTAGCAATTGCAGGAATTACAAGAAAATGCTCTACTTCAATTGTATCTTTTAAAAACGTATAAAATTGTGCAATTTCAAATTTCTGTTCAGACTCAATTGAATTGAATTTAGAATAGAGAAAATTATTTTTCGGAAAGTATCTTTTGTCAGCGTTTGGAACCGGTAAAGGAAAAGCTTGATTTAGAACTGAAGGCGTATTATTTCGATTACTGAAGGTCAAATAGTTTGGATAATTTTTCATTTCTATTTATTTATAAATTGAATATAAATTCATGTAGAAATATATAACTAAAAAAAGCCGAAATTATTATTTATATGTCATCGAATTATCATTAGTTTTTTATGGTTCTCTTTCTCCGGAGTTATTTTTAGATTTTGTTCTTTAAGTTTTGTTTTACTGTTTCAAACCATTCATTTCTTATTATACTTAAAACAGTTGCATTAATTCTATTGCCATTTGCGTCTGTTGAAAAGTTTCGTAAAACACCTTCTTCAACACAACCAATACTTTTCATTGCAGAAATACTAGGTATATTTAAACTGTTTGCTCTAAACCCAACTCTTTCCATATTTAGTTGTTCAAAAGCAAATTCTAAAAGTAAATATTTACAATTTTTATTCACATATGTTCCTTGATATTTTTTTCCGTACCAAGTAAACCCAAGTTCTGTGGTGTTATTTAGCAGATTTATTGAGTATAAACGAGTGCTCCCAATTACTTTGTTTTCTGTTTTATGAATTACAGTAAATGGGTAGTCTATTTTCATTTTTCTGTTATAAAGTGCTTTCTCAATATACCTTTTTAAATTTTCTGCATTATTGGGTTCATTCCCATTAAATTTCCAAATGTCAGGTTCGTTTGTTGAAAATTCTACAAGCAAGTCGAAGTCGCTTTCTGCCATAGGCCTTAAAATGATTTTATCATTTTCTAAAACATAATTATTTTCAAAGTTTATCATTTTCCATTGTTTTTTTATTTTAGTGTGTGTCAGCAAGTGAAAGAATGTGAACTAAAAGTCCCAATGTCCAACCTGTAAGTGCAAACTAAATAGGTATTTTTTCATTGTAATTTGGGTAACTTAATTATGTTCTGTGTCGGTTTTGCGAAATTGCCACTAACTAATAGCTTGAGATTGTATTTAATTTGATGGAAGCCCAATGATTGAATTAGATGACTAACAGCCCGCAGCTAATAGCACAAGATCTACTTATTCTATCCCCACTTTTTCATCTACATTGTAATTATTTCTATCATGTGCATTCCGTGAAATCAACTCGCCGATAAAGCCAGCTAAAAACAATTGTGTACCGACTATTATGGAAGTAATACCAACATAAAATAGAGGTCTCTCTGTCATCAGGTATTGTTTAAAAGCAAATTTGGCGATACCAAGATAAATCCAAATACAGGCTCCGATAAAAAATACAATAAGACCCCAAAAGCCAAAGATATGCATTGGCTTTTTGGCATACTTGCCAACAAACATAATCGAGGCTAAATCTAAAAGCCCGTTCACAAAACGTTCCCATCCAAATTTGCTCACACCATATTTTCTTGCCTGATGTGCAACCGGCTTTTCAGTTACTTTTTTGAAACCGGCCCATTTTGCGAGCACAGGAATATAGCGACGCATTTCACCATATACTTCGATGGTTTTAATCACTTTTTTTCTGTAAATTTTCAAACCGCAATTCATGTCGTGGAGTTTTACACCACTCATTTTTCCCGTGACGCTATTGTATAATTTCGACGGAATATTTTTAGTCAATGCATTATCATAGCGTTTCTTTTTCCATCCACTAACGATATCAAATTTTCCTTCTTTAATCATCGCATACAACTCAGGAATTTCATCCGGTGAATCTTGCAAATCAGCATCCATCGTAATTACATAGTCGCCTTGTGCTGCTTTAAAGCCTTCATTTAGCGCAGCCGATTTGCCGTAGTTACGTTGAAATTTAATTCCTTTGATGACATTATTTTTACTTCGTAATGAAAGGACGGTTTGCCAACTTTCATCAGTGCTACCATCATCAATCATGATAATTTCATACGAAAAATTGTTGGCTTGCATCACGCGTTCTATCCATGCAACTAATTCGGGCAATGATTCTTCTTCATTTAAAAACGGGATGATAACTGATAAATCCAATGTTTATTTTTTTGTAAATGTATTAAAAATTAATGATGAAAGTAAGGAGGCGAGCACGCCACTTGCACTATAGGCAAAAATGGTCTTCATGATAATCATAGTAAGATTGCTTAGTGGCTCATTTTTTTCCCTCAGTAGAAAAAATAAAACAGCATTCCCGAGAATAATGATTACCAAAATAGTCGCTACTGTTTTCAGGCAATGAGTAAAAGCTTCAATGAAGGCGATTCCTGCATAATGTTTGTAAAGTAAAAAACATGAAATAAAAATTCCGGTAAAGAGTATTGCAAACTGCCCCAAATTATAATATGAGTTAGGTGCGATATTCATTTTTATCAATAATAAAATGAATGATAAAATGATGAAGGAAGTAATAATGCCGGTACGGGTCGAAATTTTTTTATTCATTAATGTATAGCTGATTATTATTAACAACGGCTAAGACTTTGCCTTTTAATTCTTGATTGAAAAATGGAGAATTAGCTGATTTACTTTGATTGCTTTTCTCGTCGAATATCCACTTCTCTTCTGTATTGAAAATGGTTAAACAAGCAGCTTCATTTTCTTTTATTTCTGGAATAGGAAGCCCGGTTAGTTGCCTTGGCATTTCGGTGAGTAATGAAACCCATTTCTCGATACTGATTTTATCACTGACTTTTAAAAGCATGGGGAGTGTAGTCTGTAAGCCAATCATACCGGGTTTCGCGTATTCAAACTCCACTTGTTTCGCATCCCAGTCTTGCGGAAAATGATGAGTGGCCATACAGTCTATTGTTCCGTCTTCAACAGCTTTTAGTAGGGCTAATCTATCATCTTCACTTCGTAAAGGAGGATTCACTTTGTATGTTGAATTATAGGTTTCTAAGTCGTTATCAGTAAATAATAAATGATATGGAGTAACTGAACAAGTAACATTCAGTTTTTGTTTTTTTGCCTGTCGAATTAATTCAACAGATTTCTTGGTACTTATACCGGTAAAATGAATAGCTGATTCGGTATAACGAAGCAATTCAAGGTCACGTTGTATTTGAATGCTTTCTGCAATGGAGGGCTTGCCTTGTAAGCCTAATTGGGTAGAGGTAATGCCTTCATTCATCAAGCCGTTTTTTGCGATAGAGGTGTCTTCGGGAACTTGTATGATGACACCATTAAATGCTTTTACATATTGCAATGCTTTTAGTAATAATCCTCCTTGTTGAATTGGTTTTAGTCCGTCACTAAATGCAATAGCACCTGCTAATTTCATATCATACATTTCGGCTAAGTCGTTGCCTTCAATTTGATTTGAAACTGCACCAATCGGATGAAGATTCACCAGTTGACTTTTGCTTTTTATATATTCAACAGATGATTTGTTATTCGTTATTGGATGAACATTCGGTATCAGGCATACATCGGTGAAACCACCTGAAATAGCTGCTTTTGAGCCTGAGCGCAAGTCTTCTTTATGCTCATTTCCAGGGTCGCAGAAATCGGAGAAGATATCCATCCAACCAATACTGACAAACGTATTTTTTTGATCAATAATTTTGCCGCTTTTTGTTTGAATAGTATCAGCAATTTTTTCAATCACACCATTTTTTATAAGGATGTCTTTTTTCTTCAAATGGTATTGACTTGAAGGAGAGAGGATGGTGGCTTTTTTTATGAGTAGTTGAGTCATGTATAGTTCTGCTGCGTTATTTTTTTTATATAAAAAAAC
>JANNYV010000317.1:0-4155 GCA_031410275.1 Bacteroidota bacterium | reverse complement strand
GTCGCTCGATTTTTTCAGCAACACATTATAAAAAACCTGTTCATTGTTTTTATCCTTGAGCGATAGTTTGATGGTGCCTTTTGTTTGTGCAGAGGTTTGTTCTATAAAAAGCCATATAAGAATGGCGACCAGTATATGTTTCATAGTAGGAGTTTGTTTACAAAACTATTTGATATACCAACGCTAAGTCTTGTCACTTCCTGCTTATTTTTCCATTAATGGAGTTATTTAACCTTTGATACAACGCTAGATGTTACTGCTTCTCAACGTTCTTATATTCGCTGCTGTGAATGCTGTAACCAAACATAGTACCTTAATGAATGAATTGAATTGGAATGAAATAGTATCCAATATTCAGGACTTTCCATTTCGTATTTCTGAGATACACACCTTAAATAAAAATATAAAACTGAGCAAGGTTTCATTTAAATATAATATCGAAGGAAAGGAAACGTATTACAATGGTTCGAAAGAAGCGGTGTTAAAAACGGGGGAATATTTAATCGCAACTAATCAGGAGTATTGCGAAGTGAAAATTGCAGAGGATAAAAAAGACTTAGGTGTATGTGTTGATATTAATATGGAATATTTGTTACAAGGCATACAGGCTTTTTTGCAACCCAACAAGTTTGTGAATGAGCATGATAAGTTAGGTTATTTTGTGGAGGATAATTTTTTTATCAAGCATAAGTCAAACAGGGAATTTCATCGTTATATGCAGGCGCTTTTTGTGATGGTGAAAAACAATTCATTCGATTCACTACAAGAAATGGAATATGAATTTATCAGGCAATTTCTGTTTCATCAAACTCCTTTTTTGGTCGCTTACAAACAAGTACCGGCGATAAAGCGAAGTACGCGAAACGAACTGTATACAAAAATGGTGGAGGCTAAAAATATTTTGCAGGATTCTATTTACACCCATATCAGTATTAAAGAACTGGCTACGATGTTGTTTCTTTCGGAGTATCGTTTTTTTCATTTATTTAAAGAAACCTTTCAGATAACTCCGCATAAATATTTACTGCAACTTAAAATGAATGAAGCCATTTTATTATATCGTAAAAATTCTTCTTCATGGACAGAAATAGCGAACCGTCTTGAATTCGCCGATGTGCAATCATTTAGTAAAATCTTTAAAAAGCATTTCCGGATGAGTCCGAGTGAATACGGTAAATTTGATGTTCGGGGCTCGATGTCCGATGTTCGGAAGATAGATTTTGGTTAAACGAATTGATCCTAAAAAACGGAGCCGGGTAATTATCCCATGTCAGCAGCAGGCGTTTTGTCGGTTCTTATTTTGTTGTCTTGCTACCCATTTGTTTGCCTAGTCTTTCATATTCGATATCATTCGGTTCCCAAAGTTCAACTTTGCTTCCTTCTAGGTCTAGGATATGAACGAATTTACCATATTCAACGGTTTCAATGGTGTCTACAACTGTTACTCCATTTTTCTTCAATTCGTCAACAAGCGCAACGAGGTTTTCAACCCTGTAATTTATCATAAAGTCTTTGGTTGATGGTTCAAAGTATTTTGTTTTTTCAGAAAATGGGCTCCATTGTGTAAATCCTTTTTGGGAACTGTCTGCACCTTGCCACCACTCAAATACGGCGCCGTATTGGTTCGTATTTAAACCTAAGTTTTGTTGATACCATTCTCTCATTTTTTTCGGGTCTTTGCATTTAAAGAAGATGCCACCAAGGCCTGTGACTTTTTTAAATGTTGTTTTGTCATTAGATTGGTTTGTGAGGACTGTCTTAAATGCGAAACCAAAACTGAATGATATTGCAATGGCTAAAATAATTAAACTTGTTTTTTTCATTTTGTATTTGTGTTTATTGTTTGATAGCTAGTCTGCGGTATATTTACTGAAGTAAGTGAATAAATTCGGTGATAAGAATAACGCAGTATTTGGCGGTTTCTGCCAACCACTAAATACATAAGCCGCCGCATACACTCAATACCTGACCGGTGATATAATTTCCCATATCACATGCAAGAAACAAACAAGCATTGGCAATATCATCTGCCGATGCAAACCGGTGTAATGGAATCCCTGCTTTATATTTTTCGGCACTATCACCATCTTTTAAATAGCTAGTCATATCAGTTTCTACAAAGCCCGGTGCAATGGCATTGCAACGAATATTGCGACTTCCAATTTCTTTGGCTATTGATTTTGTAAAACCTATCACACCGGCTTTACTTGCGGCATAACTGCTTTGACCTGCATTACCCATTTCACCAATCACCGAACTCATATTGATAATACTGCCGGCTTTTGCTTTCATCATGGGTCGTATTACTTGCTTGGTCATATTAAATACACTTTTGAGATTGATACTCATCACATCATCCCATTGCTCTTCACTCATACGAAGTAATAAATTATCTTTCGAAATGCCGGCATTATTGACACAAATATCAATAGTTCCGAATTCTTTTACAACCTCATTGACCAAGGCTTCGCAATCGGCAAAACTTCCGGCATTGCTTTTATACCCTTTGACTTTCACGCCAAACGATGAGGCCTTTGCGACCAATGCGTTTGCTTTTTCTTCGCTGCTGTCACTGATAAAGGTGAAGGCCACATGGCAACCCTGTTCAGCAAATTTTAAAACTATGGCTTCACCAATTCCGCGGCTTCCTCCTGTTACTATGGCAATTTTATGTTCGAGTAGTTTCATATTTTTTATTTTGTTAGTGAGTTTTTTTTATTCTGTTAGTGGGTTAATGAGTTAGTGGGTTAATGAGTTATTGGTTATTGGGTTATTTTATTTAAATGCAACGACTTACGACTTATAACTTACGACTTATGCCTTACGCCTTATACCGAAAACATGAAACCAAATGATCGTTTACCATACCGGCAGCTTGCATATAGGCATAGCAAATGGTAGAGCCTACAAATTTAAATCCTCGTTTATATAAATCCTTACTCATGGCGTCGCTTTCGGCGCAGGTTGCCGGAACAGCGCCATGTTCTTTATGCTTGTTGAGTTTTGTTTTGCCATTGGTAAATTGCCAAATATATTGATCAAACGTTCCGAATTCTTTTTGAATAAGCATAAACGCATGTGCATTACTGACGGTTGCTCTTATCTTTAATTGGTTTCGTATAATACCTGCATCAAGCAATAGTGTTTGAATTTTTGTCTCATCATACTTGGCTATTTTTTTATAATCAAATTTGTCGAAGGCTTTTCTGAAATTTTCTCGCTTATACAAAATTGTTTTCCAACTTAGTCCGGCTTGAAACGTATCAAGAACAATAAACTCGAAATGTTTTTTATCGTCATGCACAGGCGTTCCCCATTCTTCATCATGATACTGATTCATGAGTTCATCGCTTCCGGGCCAGTAACAGGTTTTCTTCATGCTGTTTTTTTATGACCACAAAGTAAGTGAAATTATTTTTTGTTTACAAGGGTGTTCATTGATAATGGTGAAGGTGCAAGTGAAAATAGTGTGTTTGTAAAAAGATCCGAATATGATGAAAGATATTTCATATTGATAGGAGCATAATTTAAGTCTTAATAACAATATTATTCTATGTTTCAGCTTCATAATAAAATCATTGGTGTGGAAACCATATTCAAGGAAAATGAAAATACAAAAAGGAAGGGCTTCAAAAATTAAAATTGGAAATATAGAAGGTAGAGGCAAGTTGTGAGCCTGAATTACAGAAACTTAAAAGACAAAAAGAAGAATCCAATAGTTTGAATTCAGATTTTGAGGAGTATGTAAAATATTGTACTGAAATGGTTGAAAGCCTTGATAAGATTTACTTACAGGGCGATATTCATACCAAGCAGCAATTACTCGGTTCGATATTTTCTGAAAAACTCTATTTTGAAAATAATGAATATCGAACCCTACCATTTAACAAAGCCATTTCGCTAATATGTAATACAGATGGGGACTTACAGGCACAAAAAAAAGACAAGTCATCAATTTTTGATGACTTGTCTTGTGAAGTCGGGAGGACAGGACTGAGTTCGAACTACAGCCTCCAAATTAATCAAGAATTTATCGAGGATTTGGACGCTGCAATTCAAACCATGAAGACTATTCTTCTTTGATAAACTTAATGATTGAAAACTGCTGATCGACAGGATTCGTTAAAATTAATGAGTATATCCCTGCTGTTTGCA
>JANNYV010000316.1:0-2165 GCA_031410275.1 Bacteroidota bacterium | reverse complement strand
AATGGTAATGGCACCTGCAAGCCCTGCTTCCGCAACCACTTGCGCTTCACGCGAATGTTGTTTTGCATTCAATACATTATGAGGTACTTTATCAAAAGCCAACATTTTACTCAACAATTCTGATACTTCTACCGAAGTCGTACCAACTAATACCGGTCTGCCGGCATCACGCAATTTTTTCACTTCATCAATAACGGCTCTGTACTTTTCACGTTTTGTTTTATACACCATGTCCTCATCATCTTTACGAATCACATTCACATTCGTGGGAATGGTGGTTACTTCTAATTTATAAATAGACCAAAACTCGCCTGCTTCTGTTTCTGCTGTTCCCGTCATACCCGCCAATTTGTGATACATCCTGAAATAGTTCTGCAACGTAACGGTGGCAAAGGTTTGCGTAGCAGCTTCCACATCTACATTTTCTTTTGCTTCTAAAGCCTGATGTAAACCATCACTATATCGTCGCCCGTCGAGAATACGACCTGTTTGTTCATCTACAATTTTTACTTTGCCATCCATCACCACATATTCTTTGTCTTTATCAAACAAGGTATATGCTTTCAATAATTGTTGTATGGTATGAATCCGATCAGCCTTCACTGAATAATCTTGCAGGAAAGCATCTTTATGTTTTATTTTTTCTTCCGCAGGCAACGACGAATTTTCTATTTCTGCCAAGCCAACACCAATATCAGGCATCACAAAAAAGTTCGGATCTTCTGCAGTGCCGGTGAGCAATGCAATTCCTTTCTCAGATAAATCAACCTGATTATTTTTTTCATCAATGGTGAAATACAATTCCTTGTCCACCTTCGGCATATTCTTTGACTGATCAGCCAAATAAAAATTTTCCGTTCGTTGCATGACCTGACGAATACCCACTTCACTCATATACTTAATGGTCGCCGTATTTTTCGGAAGACCTCGATGCGCTCTCAACAAGGCGAGCCCACCACCCTCTTTATCATCATTCCCTTCATTGATTAATTTTTTAGCTTCCAACAAAAAAGCATTCACTACTTTACGTTGTGCTTCTACTAACTTTTCGATACGGGGTTTCAATGCATGAAATTCCTGATCATCACCTTTGGGTACAGGGCCCGAAATAATCAAGGGTGTTCGGGCATCATCAATCAATACACTATCCACCTCATCGACCATCGCAAAATGAAGCTTTCGTTGCACCATTTCTTCGGGTGTATGCACCATATTATCACGCAAATAATCGAACCCAAATTCATTATTCGTTCCGTATGTAATGTCCGCCAAATAAGCGTTTCGACGATCCGGCGAATTGGGTTGATGTTTATCGATACAATCTACTGTAAGCCCAAGCCATTCAAACAAAGTACCATTCCATTCACTATCACGTTTGGCGAGATAATCATTCACCGTTACAATATGCACACCTTCTCCGGCAAGTCCGTTTAGGTAAGCAGGCAAGGTCGATACCAAGGTTTTACCTTCACCCGTTGCCATCTCCGATATTTTTCCTTCATGCAAATTATAACCACCAATCAACTGCACATCATAATGTACCATATTCCAAGTCACTTGTCCACCACCTGCCGTCCAAGTATTATTATAAACTGCATCATCTCCTTCAATGGTGATATAATCTTTTTTTACAGCAAGCGTTCTGTCCAAATCTGTCGCCTTACTTCGCAAAGCAGTATTCTCTTTAAATCTGCGCGACGCATCTTTTACAATAGCAAATGCTTCGGGTAATACTTGCAGCAATATTTCTTCTAATTGCTTGTCCTTATCTTTCACCAATTGATCAATAGCCTTATACATGGTGCTTTTCACATGTATATCTTCTGTGTTCTCCGCTTCGTTGCGTTGTGTTTGAATTTGATTCGAAATATCGGAAACATAATCCTTTATTTTTTCACGTAACGCCAACGACTTGCCTCGTATCTCATCGTGTGATAACGATTGAAAGGAGTTATAAATTTCAGTGATTTGATCAATAACAGGAAGCAACTTCTTCACATCCTTCTCGGATTTACTTCCACCAAATAATTTATTAATGAATTTAAGCATGGTACATTTTAATTTGTATAGACTAATAAGTTCTTTTTGTTTTCAAATAGTATGCTACCTTTTATTTTTCTGACAAGGTGACATAAAAGTTGGCAAATATAGGGCTAAGAGGCGGG
>JANNYV010000315.1:0-1652 GCA_031410275.1 Bacteroidota bacterium | reverse complement strand
CTAAACTCCATTTCCCATTAGCATCTTTGCTTCGTACATTTATTACATGAGTTCCAAAACTTAATGAGTTAGTGTCAATAAAAAGTGCCATATTATTTATGATCGAATCTGATACAATTGGTATATTAATACCATTCCCTCGCCCCGGGTCCGTATCTAAAAAATATTCAAGCTTCGTAATCATCGGAGCCGGTGAGGTATTCAACAAAGGAAATTTATACACGAATTGATTATTGCATACACTCCATTTACCGCTCGCATCTTTACTTCTGATATAAAAGGTATGCAAGCCCGTGGTTAATGAGCTAAGGTCAGCATTGAAAACAAAATTTGTAAGTACACTGTCTGCTGTCAATGGGATATTAATTGCGTTCCCAACACCGGGATCTGCATCAATAAAATATTCAAGCTTTGTAATCATTGGAGCCGGTGAGGTATTCAACAACGGAAATTTATATACGAATTGATTATTGGTGATACTCCATTTACCGCTTGCATCTTTGCTTCTAATATAAAAAGTATGCAAGCCGGTAGTAAGTGAAGTAAGATCAGCATTGAAGACAAAATTGGTAAGGATACTATCCGGTGTAAATGAAATATCAATAGCGCTTCCGACACCCGGATCAGTATCAAAAAAGTATTCAATTTTTGTTATGTTTTGTGAATTAGTTTGTGAAACAACTAAGAAATTCAAAAATGCTGATAGTAGCGCGAAATACAAAAAATGACGAAAGCGTGAGGGATGGAAACGGAAATCCTTTTTTCTGTTAAGTTGTGTTTTATTTTGAGCGATGATCGTGTCAGAAAAAAGATTGCAGCGTACAGCCCGACCCGATGTTTTGAGAGGGGCACGCCCGAACAACCTTATTGATATTGTAAGAATTCTATTCATGAAGATAGTAGCTGAGTACTAATTATTGCTTCTGGTGCTGATAGTAACAGGCAATGTATTTGAAGGCGTACTTCGGAATAAAAATTGTGAGATAGTTGGCACATTGGGTATACCACTCAATTTATACGGTGTGGCTCCACCTCTTGGACCAATATCAATTCCATTTAATCCTGTTCCAATAGCAGGGCTCCCAGCTTTCAAGGTCGTCCAGTTGTCATATCCTGTAGAAACACCTGCTATGAAGATTGCATTGACTGCAGTATTCGGATTGCTTGAGTTGAATAGATTCCCATTACTACCTACATAGTTTGTATTGTTATTGACTAGGAATAAATTATTATATACATTACTTGGATAGACACAAATAATTGAATACCCGGAATTGTAAATAATATTATTAGAAACAACAAATGCCACCGAACTTAATTGTGCGATATAATTATTATTTAAAATAATTCCTAAGTAATTGGACGGTAGACTTATAGAACCAAGAATAATATTATTTGTAAATGCGAACCCTGTTGCATTTGACGATCCCGAATTATAATAATATTGACTGATGGAAGACGTAACGAAACTTTGATTCAATGTGAAATTGCTTGTAAGGTTTGGCGTTGTAGCGTAGAAATCGATACTGCCAATATTGCATCTTGATATAGTAATATTATTGGTGGAGATTTGAAAACCACTACAAGTCAAACCCATAAAAACTGAATTTGCAGAACCCGTTTTCACATAAATAGTGGGTAGATAGGAGGGA
>JANNYV010000314.1:0-2356 GCA_031410275.1 Bacteroidota bacterium | reverse complement strand
GAATAATCGACCTGCTTAAAATAGCCTCTCAAATCGACCCCCGTAAATTGCAATGTAATATTTTTTTGATTTGCTTTGAGCGAATAATCGCTTGCCAATATCAAAGTAGAACTTGTAGGTGTTCAAATCAATCAGCGAGATACGATATTGGCAAGCGATTATTCGCTCAAAGCAAATCAAAAAAATATTACATTGCAATTTACGGGGGTCGATTTGAGAGGCTATTTTAAGCAGGTCGATTATTCGCAAGATAAGGGTAGCACCTGGACACATTTAGAAGGCGGAACGCTCAGTCTTGAAAAAGATAATGGTGAATATACCATTTGGGTACGGGCCGTAGATGTCAATAAAAATGTAGGTAAACAAATCCTAAAATTGCGTTTCGATATTGCGACTCCATATTGGAAAGCTTGGTGGTTTTGGGTCATCGTTACCATCTTCATTCAACTTGTCATCGCATTTATATTTTACCGTCGGCAGAAAATAAGAGAGTTGGAAAAAAGGAAAATCGAATTAGCAAAAGCACATTTGGCTTCGCTCGAGCAACAGGCATTTGTATCATTAATGAATCCGCATTTTATGTTTAATGCACTCAACAGTATTCAACATTATATTAATAATCAGGACCGGCAAAATGCAAACAGATTCCTGAGCGATTTTGCTTCATTGATTCGTAAAAATTTTGAAGCGGCACAACAAGCATTTATTCCGCTTGAACAAGAAATGGAAAATATTGGTTTGTATTTGCGCTTAGAAAAAATGAGATTCAATGATAAGTTTACCTTCGAAGTCATGTACGATGATGACTTAGATCCTGACGATTGGATGATGCCCACTATGATATTACAACCGCTTGTTGAAAATTCAATATTGCATGGCATTATGCCTTCGCAAATTCATTGTGTGTTGCAATTGCGTTTATCATTAAGCAATGATGATTTATTACTTGAGGTGATTGACAATGGTATTGGTGTCGAAAATAGTCGTGCCATGAAACAAGGAAGCACACATCGTAGCCGCGGTATGGAGCTTATTCATAAACGCTTGCATGCATTAAGTTTTTTTAGTAAACAAGAATTGAAATTGATATACACCGTTCCGTTTGATGATGAAAAAAATCCGGGTAATAAAACCAGCCTCCTCATTCCGTTTGATATGTATCAGGCTTGGAGAAATGCGCAGCGAAATGCAGAGTCGTAAAATGATAAATAAAAGATTTGAGATAAGAGAGGGGAGATTGTTACATTATTTAAACACTTTTTTAAATCAATTGGGCGTGTCCCCGAAGCGACCCGTTGGCAAAGAAAGTTTCAGTTATTGAATGTGTAAAGATTTGCCAACGGTTCTGCTTTGGTGTCGGGCTATCCGCTGCAATCCCTGACCGAAGCGTCAGGGGATTTCCGCTACTATCCCTCACGCAACGTCAACCCATGAGCATCATAAAAATATTTCATATCTCTAATCTCATATCTCTAATCTCTTATCTCAAATCTCCCTTCTCATATTCCTAACTACTCAAGATTTTCCCGAGTTACTAACTATTCTCCCGAGTTACTCATTTCCACTTGACAGAATTTATAGAATTTGTATGTTTGTAGTTGAGCGCAACGAACTCGCAACTCCTTAACCCTTTAACTCGCAACTCGTAACCCTTTAACTCGCAACCCTTTAACCCGTAACTATAATCACCATGAACAAATTTACTTTACTCTTACTTCTTATCTTATCAATATCAGAAGTGCGTGCTGCCAAACTAAAAGGAAAAGTTACGGATGAAAAAGGTGAGCAGCTGTCCTTTGCAAGTATTTATATGAAGGGCACAACAAAAGGAACAACGACCAATATGGATGGAATTTATGCGTATGAATTACCCATGGGAACTTATGTATTTATTTGTCAGTATGTAGGGTATCAAAAGCAGGAATTGGAAATCAAAATTGATGCAGAAACTGTAACGAAAAACTTTACATTAAAATTAAGAGACAAAGAACTCAAGCAAGTGATGATAAAAAGTGGTGAAGATCCTGCATATCGTATCGTGCGTAAGACCATCAAAAAGCGCTCAGAGTATAATAAAGAAATAGATGCCTATAAAGCGAATGCCTATATCAAAGGGAGTATTAAAATGGATGAAGTTGGTTCATCGAAACTGATTATGTCGCTGATGGGTATGAATGGCAAAGATTCGGCAAGCAAAGCAGATAAAAATGAATTAGAAAATTCGAAAGGTATTATGATGTTGTCAGAGTCATACAATGAAATTGCGTACAAGAAACCTGATAAATTAAAAATTATTGTAAAGAGCAGCCGGGTCAGTGGAAATAAAGAAGGATACGGCTTTAGTGAACCCTTGTTT
>JANNYV010000313.1:0-3855 GCA_031410275.1 Bacteroidota bacterium | reverse complement strand
ACTCCTGATGAGCTTCACAAGCCTTACAACTTAGTAGAAGCTTCTGTAGAATGGGTTATAAGCAAGCACTTAACGGTTGGTCCTGGCTTTTTATTCGGCGTTGATAAACGTGATGAAACACCTAGATATGGTGTGGGTTGTTTGTTCTTATTTGAGTAAAATTTTAAGGAATATGGTTACCCAATCTAAA
This sequence comes from Bacteroidota bacterium, assembly GCA_031410275.1. Classification (GTDB taxonomy): domain Bacteria; phylum Bacteroidota; class Bacteroidia; order Chitinophagales; family Chitinophagaceae; genus OLB11. The sequence goes on along the minus strand of JANNYV010000313.1, from coordinate 3,665 downwards.
TACTGATTGATGTGCGAATTAAGTAATTTTTTTTAATAATGCTGTAACAGATATTTATCTGATTCTCCTGACATTTATACTGTTGTGAAAATTCATTCACAATGAAAATTAAATAAAATGAAAAAAATATTTTTAACAATCATGAGCATTGCATTAATTTACAGTTGTTCATTCGCAACAACACCGAATGCGTCAGTTCAGAAGGCATTTGCAAAGAAATTTCCCGGGGCAACAAAAGTTACATGGGGTAAAGAGGGGCCAAAAGAGTTGGAAGCAGAATTTACATTTGAAGGAAGTAAAATTTCGGCAAACTTTGCGTTAGATGGAACAAGGCTTGAAACAGAAAGAGAAATAAAAAGTTCCGATTTGCCAAAAGCTGTTACCACTTCAATTAAAGCAAAATACCCAAATTGGGTTATTATTGAAGCAGATAAAACCGAAAGTTCAAAACACGGAACTATTTACGAGGCGGATTTAAAAATGGGTACTAAAAAGAAAGGGGTGGCATACAAAGAGGACGGCACATCTGTTGTTGAATAATTTTTAACTAAAGAATACATTTCTTTTATAAATAATGGGCTTTAGTAAGCGCTGAATTTTAAGGAAGGCAATCGCTTTGTATTGCTTTCCTTTTTTACCAATCTTAAAAATTAATAAATGGAAACGATAAAAATGTATTTCAATAATGCACCGGACAGCCATCGAGTAATACTTATGCTTGTTTCAATTTTTCTTTTTTGGAATATTGAAAATATGATAGGCTTAGGGCTGCAATATAAAAAGTGGAAACACGCTTTTTTTAATACCTCTTTTTTGTTGATTACACTTCCAATACAAAGTGTTTTCAGTTTTCTTTCAGTGAATGCCTATCGGTGGGCTGGTTTGCATCCGCATGTTGGGTTGTTTCATTATATTCCATTTATGCATCATGCGTGGTTCGAATGTTTGGTCACATTTATTGTGTTTGATTTTTTTGAATATGTATATCATATTCTCATGCATAAAAGTAAACGGCTATGGCTGTTTCATGTAATACATCACAGCGATACAGTAGTAGATGTATCCACGACATTTCGTGAACACCCGATGGAGGCAGTGCTTAGGATGTTTGTGTTGGTAATTAATATTCTTTTATGTGGTGCCAGTATGTGGGCTTTGCTATTACGTCAGTTTATACAAGTTTTTTTTACTGCATTCACACATGCACAATATCGTTTGCCAAAACGTGTTGATGAAATTGTAAGCACTATTTTTATTACGCCGAACCTTCATCATGTTCACCATCATGCAATGCAACCTTACACTGATTCAAACTATGGCGATGTATTCAGTATTTGGGATCGGCTATTTGGAACTTATAGAAAATTAGATGCAAAGGATGTGGTATTCGGAATTGACAATTATATAGCGCCGGAAGAATCTAAAAATATGGCTTACTTATTAAAATTTCCTTTTCAATCATTTAAACGAAAGTGGGTCCTTCCAATTTTAATTGTTGCGGGTTTATTTCTGACTGAAAAAGCCTATGCTGAAAATAACCAGGGAGATATTGTTATTGGCAATTGGATTAGCCCGGAAAAAGATTTAATTATTCATTGTTATAAACAAGATAGCAAGTATTACGGGAAGGTTATTTGGTTTAAAAAGTATACAGACAAGGTAGAAGATAAAACGAAAGGAGTAAGGGAGAATACCTGGCTGAATACAATTGTCGTAAACAATTTATATTATACAGATAATAAATGGACGGGAGGTACTATACATGATTTAAAATCAAATAAAACATATGATGCTACGATAAAATTGGTCAATACAAATTCGCTTGAAATAAGAGGATATGTCTTCTTACCTGTTTTTGGCGAGTCAGTTACCTTTACAAGATATCAGCAAACTCAACTACCGGTGTTTGATACAAGCGATTAACAAATAAAAAGATTGAATTATTTCAAATGATTTTTGCATTTTTACACTTAGTACAATTTTAGCCTGGTGCTAAACTATTTTACAGAATGAAACAACAGAATATTATTTTGTGTTTATTGGTTCTCTTAGGACATACATTATTTGCACAGCAAAGAGATATTATATTTTATCAAACTGTTGCGCGTGAAAATGACCCCACCATCAAACAAAATAAAAACCTTCAGAATATTCTTGGTCTTCAGAATAATTTAATCAATATCCAAAATAAAAAACCTGTTGTCAATTTTACAAGCGATGTGATGTTTACACCATTGTTCTTTAATAATGGGAAAGCCATTTCATTTTCTGATCCGGTAAATAATAGTGTGGTGGGTTATGATGCAGCTGTTAGTAGCCGCACGGTATATACAGCCCAGTTTAATGTGGCAAAAAATTTATTGAACAAAAAAATTATCAATGCGGGGTTAGAACAAAACTATGCCTTGCATGAAACATATGAATTAACGAATCGTCAGTTGCTTCATGACATCGATAAAAATGTGTCTGACCAATATATCAATATTTACTTAGTGCAAATGCAACTCGACTATTTGCAAAGTATCATCCTTAAAATACAAGAACGGAAGAATGTTGTAGAGCAATTGGTCAAAAAAGGATTGATGGCAGAAAGTGATTTCTTGCAACTGCGTATTTTACAAAAGACGGAAGAGAATAATGCTGAACTGTTGCGTATTCAACTGATTGAAGGTTTTGGACGATTAAATTTAGCATGCAATATAAAAGATACATTGTTGTATACATTTATAAAGCCTGATTTATCATTGACTTTGCCGGTAAAGGAATTTCATTTACAGCAAAAATTTCTGTCTGATAGTACCAATATTTTTTGGCAGCAAAAAGTAAATAATACAAAATATTTACCACAATTAAGTGTGTACGGAAATACAGGAATCAATAGCGCAAATATCAATACCATCTACAGAAATATCGGAATGAGCGCCGGGCTGCATTTTACTGTACCTATTTATGACGGGCATCAACGAGACGTTACAGAAGAGCAATCTAAAATTCAAATTGAGAATTTGAAAGTAGAACGCGATTATACCGCCATGCAAATTGAATCGTATTTGCAAAATGTTTTGCAGCAAATTAAAGCAACCCAAAAAAGTATTACATTGATAAATGACCAGTTAGCCTCTCATGAAACCTTATTAAATATGTTGAAAGAACAAATTGTGTTAGGGCAAATTTCAGTCACTGATTATATTGTTTCATTACAAGATTATATAGCTACCTATCAAAATAAATCTGTGGCACAAACAAATTTATTATTACTGATCAACCAATACAATTATATAAACTGGTAATATGAAAAAAGGAAGCAATCATAGCATGAAAAAAATAGGAATAGTGGTGGCCATAATCGCAGTTATTTTGCTTGTTTGGTTTATTATGCATATGGTTTTAAAAAAGACGAAACAAGAAGAAGTTGACAATAATACATCACCAACACAAGCAATTGAAGTGGCGGCTACAGTGGTTGGCAATGAACCTTTTTCGGAATATATTACCTTGAATGGCGTGACGAAATTTTTAAAGACAGCAACCATTCGAAGTCATGTGACCGGTTATATTTCAAACTTGAAATACGGGATGAATAGTTATATAAAATAGGCGCCGGCTACACCACTCATTAATACAAACGGAATAAAAATAACAATGGTACTCAATGATGAACCAAC
>JANNYV010000312.1:0-4104 GCA_031410275.1 Bacteroidota bacterium | reverse complement strand
AGGCAATGTGAGTTCATTTCCGGCCGGTTATAAACTATTTGTTGAAGGTGGTATTTTGACCGAACGTTTGAAAGTGGCAGTCAATGGTTCTGCAAATTGGGCTGATTATGTATTTGCCGATAATTATAAACTCATGCCGTTAGAAGATGTTGAAGCCTTTGTAAACGAACACAATCATTTACCGAATGTACCGAGTGCTGAGCAAATGGTTAATAGCGGAATTGACGTCGCCACTGTTGATGCAAAGCTCATGGAGAAAATTGAAGAGTTGACCTTATACTTGATCGACATGAAAAAGGAAATGAAAAAACTTTCAGATGAAAATGCAAGTATCAAATCACAACTAAAAAATAAGTAATTATGAAGAAGCTATTATGCTGTTGCTTGATTGTGGTGTGTATACTAAAAGCGAAAGCCGATGATTTTTATTATTACAAAAATGAAAAATTAAAACTCGAATTGAACACACGATATCTTTATGTGCTGTGCAATCTCGATTCAAAAGAAAAATTGAATGAACGTATAAAAGCCATTGGTGAGGTTACGAAATTTGGTCAGGATATTTATTACAAACGGTTGATAACAACTTATCGAAATTCTCCGGAATGGATGACGAATGGACAAAATTACTTTGCCGAAATAAAATTGAGTAATGGACATTTGAATAAAGAGGAATTGTTACGAATATTTTCTTCTTTAAAAGATGACCCTTCTATCATGAATGTTTCATTTCATTTTTCATATAACGGCAGCGATCATTTTGCAGTAACGGATTATGTGTGGGTTAATGTAAAAAATGAGGAACAAATACCATTATTGGCAACAAGGGCTTTAGAAATTAATTATTCTATTCTTGGACAGAATCCTTTTATGAAAGATTGGATAATGTTGGGTGCTAATAAGAATGCCAGCCTCTTGCCGTTACAAGGTTCGCAATATTTATACGAAACCGGTTTGTTTGCTCATGCGGAACCTGATATTCTAGCGGAAGCCAAAACTAATTGTGTTAATGATTCTTTATTTGCATTACAATGGGGTTTTAATAATACAGGAATATTTCGTCCTTTTGGTTTTTATTTTGGACCAACCGGAACTGGTACAGCAGGAATAGATACTCGAATATGTAATGCATGGGGATTGACAACCGGTTCAAGTTCGGTTGATATTGCGATAATTGATCAGGGCTTTGAAAATAATCACCCTGATTTGAATCCCAATCTGGAAAATAATGGATATGATGCTTATAATGGAACTACACCTACGGCTGTATATGGTCCACACGGTACTGCCTGCGCGGGTATTGCAGCTGCAAAAGGGGATAATACCACAGGGGTTTCAGGTGTTGCCAGAAATTCACAATTAATGTCGGTATCCTTACCGATAGGTATTTTGGGGAGTACATACGCTCAATATGCGGATGCGTTTAATTGGTCCCGAATAAATGGAGCTGAAGTTATTTCTAACTCATGGTCCGTAAGTGCCCCAGGTGCTATGCTTGATGCATCAATAGACCTTGCCTTTACACAAGGTCGAGGTGGACTGGGGTGCGTGGTATTGTTCGCTGCTGGAAATGAAAATGGGAATGTGGGGTATCCGGCTAACTCGAATGATAGTATTATTGTAGCAGGAGCCTTAAGCCCCTGTGCGCAACGAAAAAGCCCTACCTCCTGCGATGGGGAATCGTGGGGAAGTAATTATGGTGCTACTTTAGATGTAATGGCACCTGGTGTTGTTATTGCAACGACGGATATGCAGGGTAGTAATGGTTATAATAATCAGACGGCAACACAATATGTCAATACGGATGGAAATTATGATTACAAATTTAATGGTACATCATCAGCTTGCCCTCACGTTGCAGGAATAGCGGCATTGATACTTTCAGCAAATCCATGCCTTACTCAATCACAAGTTCAAAATATCATTCAACGTACCGCACAAAAAGTAGGAACATACAACTACAATACATCAACTGCGAATGGCACATGGAATAACGAAATGGGTTATGGCTTAGTCAATGCTGAAGAAGCAGTTATTATGGCCATGGCCGGATACTTGCAAAATCAAACAATTACCGGAGTGGCTAATTATTTAACACGCCCAATTATTCAAGCTGGGCATCATGTAAATCCTTTTATTACGCAAGGTAATTTTGTAACAACATCGACATCTAATGTAACTATTAATTGCTCTAAGTTTATTGAATTTAAAGAAGGTTGCAATATACAAGGAATATTGGATGCTCATATCGGATCTGTCGGCAATTGTAATACGTGGTAAATACAAATAGCAAAGACAAGTTTAACTCTTATTAAAAAATACAATGAAACCAATATTATTATTTTATCTCCTTTTAATGGTTGCCGACTTAGCCGACGCAGAAGACTTTTACTATTATAAAAATGAAAAATTAAAACTCGAATTGAATACACAATACTTATATGTTTTGTGCAACCTCAATTCAAAAGAAAAACTGAATGCAAAAATAAAATCCATTGGAAAGGTAACTAAATTTAATCCAGATATTTATTATAAGCGTTTAATCACTACATATCGCAATTCTCCTGAATGGACGACGAGCGGTCAAAATTATTATGCTGAAATAAAATTGAATAATGATCATACGAGCAAAGAAGAATTGCAACGCATTGTTTCAACATTAAAAACCGATACTTCTATTTTGAATGTTTCATTTCATTACTCCTATAATGGCGGCGATCATTTTGCAGTAACAAATTATGTATGGGTGCAAGTAAAAGACTCAACGCAAATTCCATTGCTTGTTGAAGAAGCAAACAAAATAAATTATTCGGTACTAGGGCAAAATCCATTTATGAAAGATTGGGTAATGCTTGGAGAAAATAAAGGAGCCCACACTTCACCTTTACAAACCTCTAATTTTTTTGTAGAACAAAAACTTTTTGAATTTGCAGAACCCGATATGTTGACACCATTACATTTAGCAGCCAATAATTGTGTTAATGATTCTCTCTTTATTACTCAACAGAATGAGTTGAGTAATGGAGGAACATTTGGTCCCAATAAAATACCAATGGATATACAGGCTTGCGGTGCATGGAAATATTCAACAGGTGTTGGTGTTGATATTGCAGTTGTTGACGAAGGGTTTGAAAACGATCATCCTGATCTTATTAGCAATGTGGTTAATACCGGCTATGATGCTACTTTAGGTAGTTCCCCTACACATGTTTATGGACCACATGGTACTTCATGCGCAGGCATTGCAGCAGCCAAAGGAAATAATAGTATTGGTGTTGCCGGTGTTGCCTATAATAGTGGATTAATGTCTGTGGCCATTAATAGGTTCGATCCTCCTTCTTGGGCGCAAAGAGCAGATGCAATTAATTGGGCTTGGGCGAACGGAGCAGAAGTGATTAGTAATTCATGGAATAGCAGCGTTGGCGTTCCAAGTGGTCTTTTGGACGCTGCATTAATTTTTGCTCAAACATTTGGTAGAGGAGGCTTGGGAAGTGTAGTCGTATTTTCGACCAATAATTGGGGGTGGTCATATATAGAATATCCAGCTAACTCAAATGCCGATGTAATAGCTGTGGGGGCAAGTCAAGATTCGACACGCGCTACATTTACAGTATCTCCCGCTGTAGCTAGTAATTATGGAACTGGATTGGACATAATGGCTCCCGGAGTTGGATTAGCATCAACCGACCTACAGATTGGAGGCTACAATACAACAAGCGGCTCTGCGGGTTATTATGTGTCAGGCTTTCAAGGAACATCCGGAGCTTGCCCAATAATAGCCGGTGTTGCAGCACTTATTTTATCTGTTAATCCTTGTCTCACTCAACACGAAGTAGGCACTATCATTAATCGTTCAGCAAGCAAAATGGGAAATTATATCTATGCATCATCAGGCACTACCCCAGATGGTCTTTGGAATAATGAAATGGGTTATGGTTTAGTCAATGCAAAAGCTGCGGTTGAAATGGCGCAATCAAGATACCTTCAAAATTTAACCAACACCGGAACAATCACATATCATGCTCCTATCATACAAGCAGGTTATAATGTAAATCCGTTTCTCACCAATGGAAATTATATAACCACATCAACAGCCAATGTAAC
>JANNYV010000311.1:0-3372 GCA_031410275.1 Bacteroidota bacterium | reverse complement strand
TTGCTCGTTTTTTTTGCATCATAAGTAACAGTCAGTTTCTTGGTATCAGCATCCCAAATTCCCTGAACTTCATTTTTTTTATTAATAGATTTCTCTATTGTTTTCTTGCACATTCCACAATTTCCTGAAACACTATATGTTTCTTTCTTTGCATTTTTAATTTTTGCTTCGCTTGTGAAAGCAGTCCATACTATTGCCATTAATAAGGCAATTAATTTTATTCGTTTCATTGTATTTTATGTTTTGAATTATTTAAATGTAGGATGCAATATCCTAATATTCTATTTTTCGACTAGCAGCAAAAAATAGTGTGTGACCTTCCAGCAAATTAGAATAGTCAAGAAGCATAAAAATCAAATGAGGAATACTCCATGAAGGAGATAGAGAGGTGGTGAAGAGCCGAGAGGAAAATTTCCAAAAAATGAAAGGTTATTAATTCTAATATTATTTAATTGCCTTTGAAAAAATGGCAAACGCTTTTGATAATCAAATGGCTCAATTAGTTTTTTAACAGCTATACAACTGGTAATTATTTTTTCCTTCTGCTCGCCTTTTACAACTATTTTTTTGTCCGTACAACAGCCGTTATTATTTTTTTTGTCTTGGTGTAATTTATCGGAATGATTACATTGGCATTTTGGATTTAAAGAAATTCCCAAAAATGAATATGATTTTTTACCTCCGCATTCATGTACAATCACACTATAACCTACTGTCGAAAACAGGTGTGAGAGAATCAGAAATATAGATATGAATACTTTCATAAAATCTTAGGAAATAATATTGCTGTTTTGGTAAGGATATTTTTTACTTGAAAAATGGGTAGTTGAAATTTAATGAACCAACGTATGATGCACATTCAGGAGCGAATCATGAAAATGATGTTGAGTTGGTGTATGATGAAACCCTGAGTGATGATGCGTAGTATCACCATGGTGATAGTTTGTATGATGCCAATTGTAAAGAGAATCATGATAGTGAAAAATACTATCATAATGATGCACGTGAGTTGGAGCGTGTGTTTTTGCATATAGTACCGAATCGTGGAATATGTTACTATTATCTAAGGCAGTATCCATACGAAGAGCATCGTATAAATTATCTTGCTCTTCGGTAATAATAATATCCTTATCTTTTTTGTTACAAGAGCTTCCTACACCAAAGGCAATTAATAAGATTAAGAAAATGGAACTAATCAGAGTTGTATTTTTCATTGTTTATATTTTTTAATTTTAAATTAGTTCAGTGATTTGAGAAGAAGAGGATGTGCATTCTTACTGTGCCTGTTAATGTTGGAGGTATAGCTAAAGGGTTTTGCGCCTTCGCATAAATTGAAAATGAAATTGCCAATATGAAAATAAGTTGCTTCATCTTATTTTGTTGTAATACTTATTTTTAGTTTATGTGAAACTCTATTTCCATTCAGTTGCACAACAACGAAAGGAGAATTTATATTGGGTATGTAGTGTTGTTCTTTAGTATCCTTAATATTGGTGTGATAAATTAATTTACCATCCAAATCAATAATTTGTAGTGTAGTAAATTGCTTATCAATATTGTTTAAATAGAGTGTTTGGTTATTAATAGAAATAGAAGGTTGTAAATAGTTTATTGCTGCAATACCAGTTGCGCCTGATGCCGAAATAATCCATGTAAGTGTATCGACTTGCGAAGGTGTATTGGTTGTATAAATTGAATATCGAATAATAGCAGTTCCTGTTTCAAAATGAGGGTTAACATGCAAACTCATTAAACCAATATCGCCAATATAAACCGGATCCATTGCGCCACTATCTACCAATGTCAAGTTACAATGCCCGTTATCACAAATACTCACTTCCCAGGTCGAAGGAACACTTGCACTTACTTTATTCCATTTGAAATACAAGGTATCGTTGGTTGGGTGTAATTGTGTAATATTGAAAACACTATAAAAGTCAAGATTAGCATTCGTAATAATAGAATCATTGGGGCTATGTGAATAGCTTTGCCCAAAGGAATAATTGATAGTCGCAACGAATGCAACTATCAAAAGAATTCCCTTTCTTGTTTGTTTTTTAGTGAACAACATTTAATTTCTTATTTAGGAATTTTCCATTTGCATTTATGCGTATTGTATAAGTGCCATTGGCTAAAGTCTTTGTGTTAAAATGTTTTGTAATTGTACCTTGTTTGCTTTTTTCATTACAAATAATGGCTACTTGTCTTCCTATAATATCAACAACATCAATAGTCAAATTTGTAGCTTCGTTCAAGTCCATTGTAATCATGGTATGATTTGAAGCGGGGTTTGGATAGATGTTTAATGAGTTGATAGTTGATGGCAAATGATTTTCATGTATTCCTGCCGGTGCAGCACCGAATAATGCCAAAATACTATCTCTCATTATAGTGGTATCACTTGTTGCAAAAGCAAGTGATGAAAACATAACGCGATGGTCTGTGCCACCTAACAATACAACGGTTGGCATTCCGAATCCACCATAATACGCTACTTGTGTTGCACCGCTATCCATTGGAGAATAAAGAGATAAACCATTGCTTGTAGTCCATGAAGATGAGTAAGCGCAGGTAGTAGAGTTTTGAAATGGAAATGCATATGCTGTAATCATATTAGGATATGAAGCCATAATATTGTTAGCCATCGTTTGTATCTTTTGTGCAGGTGGAGGGCAACTACCACAACTCGGCATATAGAAATGGAGTATTACTGCCTTTCCTCCATCCAATTCAGAAAACATGTTGTGCATAGTACCATTACAGTCCATGCCATAAAAGTCCATTGCCGTTAATTGGGCTTTTGAAGTTGTTACTGCAAAAAATAAAACCATTGTAAGTAATGAGAATGCTTTTTTCATTTTTTTAAATTTAAGATAGGATGTATGAACTATGCCATACATCCTACTGAATGAATATTTATTGTTTCGTAAAAGTTCCTTTTGAAACCAATTTTGATTTTGAGAATAATTGAATAGTATAGTTACCTGTTGCCAAATTATTTACTAAAACTTCTTTAATGGAAGCGTTGGAAATTGTAGAAACAACTTTACCATCAATATCTTTTATTACTATTTGGTCTATTTGATAGTTACTTTTAATAGCAAGACTATTTGAAGTTGGATTAGGATATACTGCAAATGTTTCCAACGATTTGTCATCAATGCCGGCAGGTGTTAGTGCAGAATTAATTGCAGCTGTTATACCAGCTAAATTATTTGATGCTCCGTTCAACTGATTAAAGTAGATCGTTTTATTGGGGCCTATAACAACCACATGAGGCATACCGCTTCCACCAAAATTGGCTTCATCGATAGCAACCGGAGAATTTCCGAATGTGGTCATTTTTGCAACATCCATACTATTCGTTGTAGC
>JANNYV010000310.1:0-5862 GCA_031410275.1 Bacteroidota bacterium | reverse complement strand
CGCAATATGCACCACAAGCTGGTTTGCCGGGAAGCACTGCCATGTATAAAGATAGTTCTGTATTTGTTGATTGGGCTCAGACATGCACTATAAAAAGAGGTTGGTTAGATATCGCCGATACAAGTTTGGGCAAGGTTAATTTCGGCGACTCGACTTATGCATCAGGTAAAGCAGATGGAAATGTCGTTAGTCTGGGCGATGCCGGTGAAGCTATTTATTTTTTTGAAAACCCTCTCATCAATGCCCCTGGTTTCGACTTTGCTATTTTTGAAAATGGATTTCGAAATCCCGTTGATTCAAACTTGGCTTATTTAGAATTGGCGCAAGTAGAAGTCAGTAATGATGGTATCAACTACTACAATTTTGCATCGGTTTGCAACAACGATACATCATTGCAAATAGCAGGCGTTGGAGAATATATGGACGCGCGAAATTTATATAACCTTGCCGGAAAATATATCGGCGGATATGGTACACCATTTGAGTTGGATGAATTAAATGCAATCCCAGGATTGGATGTCAATAATATTCACTTTGTAAAAATAAAAGATGTGGTTGGTTCTATCAATGAGACAACATGCGTTCGTGATTCATATAATAAGGCCATCAATGATCCGTATCCAACCTCATTCCCAACCGGTGGATTTGATTTAGATGCATTGGGTATTATTCATCATTTATATCCAACTGACGTAAGTAATTTTAATCCGGAAAATGAAATTATTTTCTATCCAAATCCAACACAAGGAATTTTATATATAAAAAGCAAATGGGTCGTAAGCGATATAATTATTTATTCATTGGATGGAAGAAAAATAGTGGAGCGAAGTAAAGTTAATTCAAATGCAATTAATTTATCATCTCTTTCTAAAGGGCATTATCTTGTATCTGTTATAAGCGAGAACGGTAAACGTATCAACCAATTTATTACGAAAGATGAATAGGTTTCAATCACATAATATTGTTTTTATTATTGTATCTCTTTTCTTGATTGCTTCATGTGTTAAAGACAAACCTAATCCTGATAATTTTATCATTCCAAATGCAACACATCATGGTGTGTTGATTACGAATGAAGGGTCCTATGGAAATAATAATGCAGAGCTTTCATTTTTAGACACAGAGACCAAAACAATATTCAATCAATTATTTGCAACAGCCAATCACACAAGTGCAGGCGATGTAATTGAGAGCGCATACTATATCAATGGCAAATACTATATCACAGTCAACAACTCAAACAAAATAATGGTAGTTGATGCAAATTCGTATCAACAACTAGCAAGTATTCCTTCTGTAAAATCACCGAGGTATATTACACAAGTGAGTGCAGACAAAGCCTATGTTTCTTGTTTATATTTCCCTTCCGTGTATGTATTGAATTTAAATACAAATGCCATTTCCAAAACCATTACAGTAGATTACCCTAACACCGAAAAAATGATTTCATACAACGGATATTGTTATGTCACTAACTGGGATACAGCTAGCAGCATTTTATATAAAATAAATACTATCACAGACAGTATTGAAACTAGAATTGATATTGGCGGACGAGCTTCGCATGAAATTGTTCAGGATAAAAATAACATGCTTTGGATTTTGTCAGGCAATAAATACAAAAATAAAATTTCTCATCTTGTTCAGTATAACCCTGCACTTAATACAATTGTAAAAACATTTTCATTCACAGCAGATGAAGATCCGTTCCGTTTAATCATAAACGCATCAAAAGACAGTTTGTATTTTATAAATGTAAATTATAATGGCACCTCTGCGAACAATGGATTGTATAAAATGAGTATCAACGATATAGCATTCCCATCGCTCCCCTTCATTCATGCAAATACAAATTCCTATTTCTGGGCGGTTGGATTCGATAGTATAACCAACCATATTTTTCTTTCAGATCCCAAAGGGTTTACCCAACAAAGCACCGTGTATGAATATTCGAATGCTGGCCTTTTACTAAATCAATACACCGCCGGTATTGGTGCCAATGGATTTATTTTTAAATAAAATGAAAACATCTATTGCTATATTATCTCTTTTATTGAATACGCTGTTTTCATTTTCACAAAAAGTAAAAACAGATTCCTTGAAATCGGTGACCATCTCAGAAAAAAAGGGACAAGCACCTTCCTCCTCACAGCAAATAGATTCAAGTGTTTTGCCGTATTATATCAATACCTCATTGCAACATTTGTTACAACTGCATAGCAATGTGTTTATAAAAAATTATGGTGTTGGAAGTCTTAGCACCATCAGTATCAGAGGCAGTTCGGCGGCACAAACACAGGTTCTTTGGAATGGCATCAATATCAATAATGCCATGACAGGGCTGAGTGATTTCAGTGCCCTGCCGGTTTCTTTTTTCGATCAAATAAATATTGAATACGGAAGTGATGAAAAAAATCCTGCTATGAGCGGAAGTGTTATATTATCGAATGATAAACCTGTTTTTGAAAATGGTAAGAAAATAAATGTTGCATTAGGATATGAAAGTCTGCAAAATTATTCAGCATCAGTTGGAATCTGTGCGTCACAAAAAAGGCCATTCAATAGATTGAGATTGTATGCAGGTGAATCAAAAAATGAGTTTACTTTTTTTAATGAAAATAAAAGAACGAAAGACATATTACAACATGCAAGAAGTAAGCAATTGAGTTTATTGAATGATTATTATTTTAAACTGCATACAAACAATATTATTTCATGGCATGTTTGGGCACAACATCAACAACGCGAAATTCCGCCGGCCATATTTGAAGAGCAAAGTGCCAAAGAAGAGACGAATACCGTTTTTAGAACCTTGTTGAAATGGGACAGGCAACGTTTTCGTGGTTATCATTTGACAAGCACGATCGGTTTCTTTTTTGAGAACTATAATTACGAAGATTCATTGATTCATTTTACATCAAATGCGTCTGTCATTCAACTACCTTTTGAACAAACCATGTCGTTTGCACCGCATCCGAATCATTTATTTTTAATAAAGCTCTCAACGAACTACGCTCAACTTCTGTTACAAAAAGATGCAGATATTCATACTGCAGCTTTCTTAGCTTCGTATTCAATGGAGCATCTATTAAAGCGAATCAATGTTAAAGTAAGTGCTCAAAAAGAAATTACGAATGTGTTTACAGTTCCGTTTACGGCAAATGTTACAATGAATACTAATTTATTGAAAGGGATAAAAATGTATGCAACATTATCGAGCAATACGAGAACGCCAACATTGAATGAATTATATTATAATCCCGGCGGCAATATCGATCTCAAACCTGAAGTCAGTAAAAGTATCGAAGGCGGTTGGCAAATCAATAAGCAACATAAATTTCATTCAGTGCATATCGATTTTGCTTTATACAATCGTCATGTAAAAAACTGGATTGTCTGGTATGGCTCTTCTATTTTAACGCCACATAATATTCAAAAAGTTTGGAGCCGTGGAGTAGAAGGAATGTTGAATTACGAAGTATCGATGTTCGAGGTTCGAGGTTCGAGGTCCGCAGATTCCTCACAAAATAAAATAATGGAAATAAAACAAAGACATGATGAAGCGCCAAACGAACATCTGACATCGCACATCGGACATCGATCCTCAAAGTTCACAATTGGACTCATGTATTCATATACCTTATCGACCACTGAAGAATCGGCCATTTCAAATGATTATTCAATAGGTAAACAAATTCCGTATGTACCGCGGTATCAGTTGAAAGGAAATATCGGATTTAAAATAAATTCATTCGAGCTAAGTTACCTGCACACCTATACAGGTTATCGTTTTGTGACGACAGATGAAAGTCAATTTTTGAAGCCCTATTATTCCGGTAATCTATTTGCTTCATACAAATTTGTTATTAACAAAAATAATTTTCAAACAACAATCAGATTAAATAATTTGTTTAATGCCAATTATGAAAGCATAGTCGGGCGTGTGATGCCGGGACGAAATTTGAGTATGGGATTGATGTGGTCATTGTGAAAATCTGAAACGTTGAAAGAACATATTAAACCGATGTCATTGCGACGCTTTGGGAAGCAATCTCAGTTTAATATGGCGAGTGTTTAATCCGTTCTTTGGTAATTATTTTTTGATTGGGGTTTGAAGGATTTAAGAATCGATAAGTATGATGTGTAATAATCATATCTCCTGTTAGTATTCGGTTTTTGTCGCGTTTCAATTTTATTTTAAGAAACGGATAGTCCTTCACTTCAACTTTTATTTCTTTATTGAAATAGTTTTCATAACCTATGTAAATAATCTTCAATTCATAATTACCCGGTTGTAAATTTTTAATTTTAAAATAGCCATTTGCATCTGTTTTTGCACCACCTTTCACTACTCCAAATTGTGAAATAGTGACTGATGCAAAATCTAATCCTTCACCTTTATTACTAGTCACTCGTCCATGTATTTCGCCTGAATTGACATGATGAGTTGTGTCTATTGTTGTTTGTGTTTGAGCCACAGCTATATCACTAACCCCTAACAAAAATACCATTGCCAATGAATACAAAAACACTTTTACTTTCTTGGGAAGTGTAAATGAAGATTGTTGATACAGTTGTTCTTCTTTCACCCGACCACAAATTCTTCCGGTATGGTTCTTTAAATAATTCAACACCTCTTCGTCACGCATACTCGAAAAATCAACGACCACTTTATCACATACAACACAATGCCTGCCTTGCTCTTTTGTAGTCATAGCATTCCAATTCTCATGACAAGGTGTTGGAATGGTGATTTGTATTTGCTCCTGAATATTCACAGAATAAAGATAAGGGAAATTGGTAAATACGAAATAGGAAATGAGGAATACAGAATAAAAAATGAGGAATAAGGAATCTAAAAGGTGAATGTGCCGAACATTCTATCATCAAAAATTTTTCTATTGCGTAATTGATGAATTAAACTAAATTTACACGATTATTAATACACATGAAAAAAATAGTTTTTCTATCCTTGTTATTTCTTCTGCTCTTCGCAGCAGGTTATATATATTGGTTTTATTACAACTCATTTAGCGACGGCTCTAGAGAAGGCTTATTAATTAAATGTTCACGCAAAGGAAATATTTTTAAAACCTTTGAAGGGGAAATGGTACAACCCGGACTACGTTCTGTGCAAGGCGGTGCCATTAATACCAATAACTTTTATTTTTCCGTAGAAGATGGGAAGGTCGCTGATAGTTTGGATAAGGTGAGTAGTAAAACGGTTAAGGTTCATTATACGCAATACCGGAAATCATTACCATGGAGAGGTGAAAATTACAATGGCAAAAATCAAGAGAACGGGCAATATATTGTCGATAGAATTGTAAGTGTATCAGAGCCTGAGCATGTAGGGTTTTAATAAGTCATAAGACATACGAAATGCATAATTTGAATGTATGATTTTTGTTGTTTTGTCTTTTTCAACATCTGAACATTCATCTTACCACCTATTTTTTTTCGTGCGAACAGTACCTGCTAAAATATATTTGAAGTACTCAAAATTAAAATGACTTTATAGTTTCAGAAAGGGTATAGTTGCAAAAAGTGAAGGAGTGTTGAAAATAAAAAAACCGCCCCAAGTGAGACGGTCTATATTAAAAACATAAATTTCATGGTTATACTAAAAGTTTAGTGAGAATATTCTGGGCGGCACGCACGCTTTTCGCTCCAATCTTTTTTGCTTTAAACGCTGCCAAGGTCTTAGAACGTTGTCAGCATTGCAAAAAAGTATTTCCGCTACAATCGTTGCCGCAATACAAAAGACAATTCAAGTTTATCTTTCTCAGAACATTTTTAGTTTAGCCATTTCTATTTTGTTGATTTCATTTTCTTTTCAGAAAATTGATTGTCATCCGTTGT
>JANNYV010000309.1:0-3186 GCA_031410275.1 Bacteroidota bacterium | reverse complement strand
ATACGCCATAAGGAACGTCTGACATCAACTGTCGATGCACTGCTTCTTCCAATGCCTTTCGTAAAGTTGGAATGTCAGAAGTATTATTTTTCACTGCATCATATTCAACCCAATCGCGTTGATACCATTTTTGTAAAGTCTGTCCTTCTTTACTATACAAATAATGGCCAGGTAAAAATTCCTGAATGCGGTTGCAGGTTCCTTCTAATGCTTTTAATTCTGACGCGATATAAAAACGGTTTTGTGCGTCCCAACCCATATACAATGGAGTAATGCCCATATGATCGCGCGCAATTAAATAGCAATCATTTTCTTCATCGTACAAAGCGAATGCAAAAATACCATTCAGGTCTTCAATAAAATTGATTCCTTTCTTTCTATATAAAGCAAGAATGACTTCGCAATCTGAATGAGTCAGAAATTCATAATCCTGTAAATCTTTTTTTAGTTCACGATGATTATAAATTTCACCATTCACTGCCAATATCAGTTTTTTATCTTTGCTGTAAAGTGGTTGACCACCGGATTGCGGGTCGACAATAGCCAACCGCTCATGCGCAAAAATTACTTTATCACCACTGTAAATACCTGACCAATCCGGTCCGCGATGTCGTATTTTTTTTGACATAGCAAGAACATTCGGTCTCAGTTCACTGACAGAATTTGTTGAATTAAATAAGCCTATTATACCACACATATTTTTTAGTAAAGTTTAGTCAATAAAAATTTATCCGATGAGTTCTACGGTCTCCATTATATCACCGCCTTGTATTGTATCAAGTACATCCAAGCCATCAATTACCTTGCCAAAGCAAGTGTGCACACCGTCTAAATGACTGGTTCCCATTCTGTGATGGCAAATAAAAAATTGTGAGCCGGCAGTATCTTTTCCTCTGTGCGCCATTGACATAACACCACGATCATGAAATTGTTTTTCGGCGGTTGTCTCACATTTTATTTCATAACCCGGGCCACCAGCCCCTGTCCCGTCAGGGCAACCTGCTTGCACCATAAAATTTGGTATTACCCTGTGAAAGGTTAATCCATCATAAAATTTAATGCCAATCAATTTTTTAAAATTAGCAACGGCAATGGGCGTTGCATCATCATACAATTCAAATGTCATCACACCTTTATTGGTATGTATTTTCCCTTTAGTAAGTGCTTGTTCGCTCATGTGTAAAATTTTGTGCGAAAGTATTCTATTTCCGCTACATTGTTTTGATTGAAGTCGATAAATATTACTTGAAGGGCTTTAAGTATTATACTTTTTATTAGATTTTTTTAAGGTGACGCAGCGTAAGGGATAGTAGTGGAAATCCTTTTTTGCAACGCTGGCAGGGTTATGACTACCAGCACATTTAACCCTGCCAGCGTTAGGCAAAAAAGATTGGAACGGATAGCCCGGCCCCGAAGCAAGAAAATAAATCAATGATGAAGTGAACCTTTTTTGCTTCGGGGATACGCCCAATTGATTTTAACTCGACTTGCCATTTTCTATTCTTTTTTTATCAAGTTCAAACACAAAGTTTACATTTGCTTCTTAAATAAAAAACATGTTTCATCAAGCCTATAATATTGCCAATAAATACACGCAGCCTTTTATACTCACGATGCGTTTTTATGATGGAAGCGTTGATTGTGGATTGGGTTCTTTTGTGGTGATCAATGATGAAGGTTGGGCGATGACTGCGGCACATAATTTTGGTGTCGTGTTTTCGTATAATCAACATCAGCCGGAAATAAAAGCGTATCAAGATAGTCTTGCAATGATACAGTCGAGCAATCAATTGACTGATGCAGAAAAGGAAGAACAACGCAAAGCACTTGCCTTTAACCCGAAATGGATCACACAATATTCTATTTTTCTGGGTGGAAATATTGTGAGCATTTTTGAAAATTTTATTCATGGTGAACATGATATTGCTTTTTTTAGAATGGATCCAAAGGCTATAAACCCGCAAACTATTTTCCCAAAAATAAAGAACTATAGAAATATCAGTCCGGGTATCAGCCTTTGTAAACTTGGATTTCCCTTTGTTGAGTTTAAAGCCACGTTCGATACGAATGCCAATCAATTTGTATTGCCTCCGCATTTATTACCGATTCCATTATTCCCAATTGAAGGGATTTATACCCGTAATTTTTTAAAAGGGAAATCACCTGATGATGTCGAGATTTTATTTTTAGAAACATCTTCACCCGGCTTGAAAGGACAAAGCGGTGGGCCTATTTTTGACAAAGATGGTGTGGTGTATGCAATTCAATCTCAAAACTTAACCATTCCGCTAGGCTTTACCGGCACGGTACAAATTAATGGACAAGGCGTTGAAGAAAATCAATTTTTAAATTTGGGTATTGGTGTGCATCCAAAAACATTGGAGATTCTTTTGAACAGGCACGGAATACGATATGAAATGGCGGAATAAATTTGAAAACCGAACTTTCAAGGACCAAGTTTAATATTTTAAGATGATATTCCTAACATCGGACATCGGACATCGAACATCGAACATCGGATTTATACCATACATTTGCATCCTAAATAAATTTTATCTTTTTGAAATTCTCTGACTTTAATTTTGAACCGGCCTTGCAAGAAGGATTAGATGCAATGCGTTTTGAAATACCAACTCCTATTCAGGCCCAAGCCATTCCAATTATATTGGCTAACAAAGATTTGATTGGTGTAGCACAAACCGGTACCGGAAAAACGGCTGCCTTTCTGTTACCCATTTTACATAAACTTGCAACAACACATACGGTTACAACCAATACATTAATCATAGTTCCAACACGTGAACTTGCTTTGCAAATAGATCAGGCTGTGCAAGGTCTTTCTTATTTTACCGGTGCAAGTTCATTGGCAATATATGGTGGCGGTGATGGTATGACCTTTGAAAATGAAAAGCGGGCACTGACTCAGGGAGCCAATATTATTATTGCCACACCGGGCAGGTTGATGTCGCATTTGAATATGGGGTATGTAAAATTTGATCAGGTGCAACATTTTATTTTAGATGAAGCTGATAAAATGTTAGATATGGGCTTTGTGGATGATATCACAAAAATTGCAAACTATCTAACATTTTATCAGCTTCATCTAAAATAAAATGTTGCACCTGATCAAATTTTACATACCCCATATTCAAATGCGACATCAACCTGCCCGGTGTGGCAATAATA
>JANNYV010000308.1:0-1523 GCA_031410275.1 Bacteroidota bacterium | reverse complement strand
AACATATCGGCGGCATACTCTTTGTCATTGCCATAAAGTTGTGTTAAACGATTATAATCCAATAGTGAATTACCTTGAAGAGAGTTTTTGACAGCTAATTTTGAGCTATTTACATAGTTTTGTATAGTATTTAATAGGTTATTTGGGGCAAAAGGTTTTGAAATGAAATCATTCATTCCTACTGAAAGTGCTTTGCTCTTTTGGTCGAGCATCGCTGAAGCAGTGAGAGCAATGATAGGAATATTCTGATTAGGTCCTTTGGTATTACGAATCTTAATGGTTGCTTCATAACCATCCATGTTTGGCATCTGAATGTCCATCAAAATGATGTCATACTGCTCTCTTTGTGCGTGTTCAACAGCCTTTCTTCCATCAGTTGCAATGGCAAAATTAATGTTCCATTTGTTGAGTAAACTACTAATGTACTTCTGATTCATAATGTTATCTTCAGCAACCAAAATTTTACAACCTTCTATACTGGTAGGTGCCGATTGAATCTCATTTGTATTAATAATTATTTCAGTATTCGATTCTTGGAAAGGAAGTGTAAACGTAAACGAAGTACCTTCTCCTTCTCTACTTTTTACAGTAATTGTACCACCTTGTAATTAAACCAATTGCTTTTAAATCGCTAAACCTAAGCCTGTACCTTTATGTTTATGTCCATGAGCATTAATTTGTTTGAATTTTTGAAAAATCATTTCCTGTTTGTCTAATGCAATGCCACTTCCTGTATCAGTGATTTTAAATTCAATCCATGAAATTTCCTCTTCTTGCTTTTTTAGCTTGACACTAATGTCTATTGACCCTTCTTCTGTGAATTTTTCAGCATTGCCGAGAATATTCAATAGAATTTGATTCAAAATCAAGTCGTCACCTACATAATTACCCGAAATTTTGGCATCAATCATCAAGTTTAATTCAATCGGGCGACCATCAAGTTTTATCTGGAAAACCCTTTGGTTAGTGCGAAGTAAACCTACTAAATCAAACGTGTGTTTATGTACCTCAATGCGACCTGCTTCAATTTTTGCCATGTCAAGTAAGTCTGTGATGAGACTCAATAAAAAGTCAGCCGAAGTTTTAAGAATGTCTAAGTATTCGTATTGTTGTTTATCTGGTCGAGTGTCAAACAATAAATGAGTCATACCAATGATAGCATTCAGAGGTGTACGAATTTCGTGACTCATATTTGCCAAAAACTGTTTTTCGGCTTGTCGAGCATCTTCTGCAATTTTTTTTGCTTGCTCTAATTCTTGTTCTAACAATTTCCGCTCAGTGATGTCATAATGAATCCCTAATGAACCAACTACTACGCCATTTTCGTCAATAATAGGAGCTCCACTAATAATTACCCAAACTCGGCTGCCATCTTTTTTAATTAATTGTAATTCATAAGTGGTAGCAACTCCTTCACTACGTTGCTGTTGCTTGGTTATACTGAAGCAGAATTGATAGGAAATATCGCTTCTGAATTATTTTTACCAAAAGAATTTAATGACGTACTTGATACCCAGCAACAG
>JANNYV010000307.1:0-3351 GCA_031410275.1 Bacteroidota bacterium | reverse complement strand
TATATTTGCGTGAAGAAACAAGTACATACAGGCAATTCAAAAAATGGGGGATAACAGTTTATTCTTATGATCAAATAAAAGCGGAGATTGATACAGACATGGCAGCTTCTCAGGTAAGCAGGAATAAGGAAATAATACTCAGCTTATTTAGTGAAAATAAAGTAAGTTTGTCATGGTTACCATTAACAAATTAGTGAAGTGATGAAATTAAAATATTTATTTTTCAGTATACTATTCGCTTATTCGTTCATAGCAAAATCACAGATAAGTAATATCAATACAATTTTCTCTTTAAGCACTTATGGCTTTTTTTCTCAGGACTCAAATAATTATCTCTACAATCAAATAAGTAATTACAGTGATTTAAGCAACCTGATTGATTCGGTTTGCCCTTTTTATACAGCCGATTATTATACCAATTTAAATGAGATTACCACGGCCGATAGTATCACAAAATTATACGGCTTACACAATCAGGTTCCTTGGAAGGATACAGAGTTTGTTGAAATGAAATCGGCCTACAGTTTTAAAAATAAAAATAGTGCTTGGTACGGGTTTTATAAAAGATCATGGGGCGATACCACTGTTGCTTTTTTGGTCATACCGGGTAGCGGAAATCATGAATCCTTTAAAATTGCTTCAGGTGATTTGAATGATTATCATAACATGAATGGTAAAGTGAGAGAGGCATGTTTGAAGTACGGCGATTTTTATGTGTACTCAAAACAAAATGAAGACTTCAATGGTATTTGGAAAAATATCGGCGGTGATTATAATCGTCTAGATTATGATTACCTAACTCCTTACACTGATTTTGCCGGCAAGCATTGGGCCGCCAATATGTATATTGATATTGTTGCCGCCGTAAAATATTTAAAAAAGAAATATCGGAAAGTTATTATTATGGGCTTATCAAATGCAGGCTTCCCTGCTTTGATATGTGGGCTGCAAGGTGAAGCAGATGGAATCAGTTGCGCCTCCGGAATTTCTTCCTATTCCTATAATGGTTTTTTAGTACCCAATAATGAAAACCCATATTTTTCAAATTTATTAAATTTCTTCACCTTCGATAGTCTTCGCACATTGATGAGCCAAACAAAAACAGATGTGTTGTTTTCGTATGGCGCCAATGACGGAGGCGGTAACGAGTTTGAATATAACACCCATTCCATTGAAGATACATTTGCCGCAAATTGTAACGCTTCCTATTTTTATAACTTTAATGGACATACATTTCCAACGAATGATTACGATACCTTTTTTACAAAAATAATTAATCAGCCTAACGTAAACATAATGATGGATGAATCGGTTTGCACAGCTGATTCTATCAATGTGCAGCTTCATTTTAAAGGCTCTCCGCCCATCAATTTTGATGTTTATAAAAACAATATATTCATTCAACATAAAGCCATCACCGATACAATATGTACAATCGAATTGTACTCAGAGGGTATATATCAATTGAAAAATATTATTGATGTCAATAACTCGCCTTTGTGCAAATCCAAATCATTTACATATACCAAGGATAAAAAGCCCATAATTGATTCTGTTGCCAATATAGGAAGAGATTGCATGATGGAAGCAGATCAATTAAAAATTTATCTGAACGGGAACTCACCGTTTAACATCAGTTCTAACATTCCCGGCAATTCCTTCGTGACGGAAAATAATAACAGTCATTTGTATACTGTGCCAATTGGAACCTATACAATTTTTACAATACAAGACAGTAACAATTGTACGAACGCAATTAATTATCCGCTTGGCTCAACAAGAGATTCGCTGTTATTTAGTGTAGTTCAGGGCAGCTATAATTGCGATTCACTTAAAACTAAATTTATTTTTTCATACCGTGGCACTTCACCATGGACATTGCATTATATGCATAATGGTCAAACTATACAACGTATCAGTTATGCAAATACAGATTCTGTATATTTAGAAAACGGATTATTGAATATCATTTCATTGCAAGATTCTACAAATTGCATCCACACCATCAATCAACTATATACTATCAATCATGATACATTAAACAGCAGTAACACCAATCCGATATATGCGTGTGACTCGAACAAAACATTTATACAATTTCATTTAAATGGTGTACCCCCTTGGGTGATTCATTATAGTAAAGATTTCATAATTGATAGTTTTACCTCATACAATCAGGTAGCAAATAAATATTTTGAAAACGGGCATTACGATTTTCAACAAGTAACAGATGGTGCCGGTTGCAGCAAGTTGATCAACCATCAATATGATTTTATATACGACACACTTAGCTTTTTTTATACTACACCAATTTATAATTGTGATTCAAATAAAACTGATATCCATGTTGAATTAGGAGGTAATCCACCGCTTACAATATACTGTACTAAAAATGCCATTCCTTTTCAATGGACCATAAACAGCAATAGCGCAGATACCTCTTTCGTAAATGGCATTTACTATTTTATAAGCATAACTGATGCAACAAATTGTAGTAAACCCATTAATGTAATTGAAAACTTTACTTACCAACCTATTCAATATACAACTACAAATCCTCTTTACACTTGCGATTCTAACAAGATGAAAATCCAGTTTCACTTCGAAGGCAATAGTCCGTTTACAATTAACTATACCAAAAATTCAATCTCATCTTTTTTCACATCCACCGGGTTCGACAAGACGCAATACTGCGATAATGGTGATTATATCTTTACGAATGTCACAGACGCTACAGGTTGTATTGCAACTATAAATAATTCCTACACCTTTAATTTGGATACACTCAATATTGTAATGGGCACACCGATCTATGATTGCGATTCGAATAAAACTAAAATTCATTTCGAGTTACAAGGCAATCCTCCGTATACAATTCATTATACAAAAAATGCAATGCCATTGCAATGGACAACCAATAGCAATAATGTTGATACTTATTTTACAAATGGGGTTTATCAGTTTACAAATATTATTGATTCAACAAATTGTACCAAGGCAATTAACAATGTTTACAATATAAATAATTATCCTCTTCAGGTAAGCATGTCAAATCCTGTCTATGTCTGTGATTCAAACACTATGAAAATTTTGTATCACTTCGATGGCAATGCTCCATTTACAATTCATTACACAAGAAATACAATTCCGCTATCATTCACAACAACAGGTTTTGATACCACACAATTTTATACAAATGCCGATTACACATTTCAGCATGTGACGGATGCAACGGGATGCAATACAGCCATCAATAACCCGTTCACATTTAATCATGACACCTTAGCTATTATCATGGGGACACCTGCTTATAGTTGCGATTCAAACAAAACAAAAATTCATGTTGAGTTA
>JANNYV010000306.1:0-12923 GCA_031410275.1 Bacteroidota bacterium | reverse complement strand
AATACCAACAGCATATCTAATTTCAAAATGATAAATAC
Source organism: Bacteroidota bacterium (assembly GCA_031410275.1). Taxonomy (GTDB): domain Bacteria; phylum Bacteroidota; class Bacteroidia; order Chitinophagales; family Chitinophagaceae; genus OLB11. The sequence continues at coordinate 12,885 of JANNYV010000306.1, read as the reverse complement.
AATACATGCCTATTAATGCAATTAAGCCAACAAGAAGTTCTTTGTAATTAAATTTGCTTTTCAACACAATTGGTTCAAGCAAGGCCGTAAAAATTCCGGCTGTTGCCAAGCATGTTAATGCAATAGATGCATTTGCATATTTAATAGCCCCATAAAAAGCCACCCAATGAATGGCAATAATGGAACCGATTCCCATAAACCGAAGAAGTTCTGCTCTTGAAATTTTTACAAATTCTGCTCTGTAATACAAAATCACAAAGAAAATAGAGGCCGTTATCCAGGTTCGATGCCATACCAATGGAAATTCATTCAACTTAATGGCTCTTCCTAAAACCCCTGTAAAGCCCCACAGGAACACGGCTAGATGCATTTTTAAAAGGGCATTTTTCATAATTTCACACAAACATAGTAGAAATATCTGCGAATAGTTGGCATTTAAGAAAGAAAAATATACTTTTGCCCTCCCTAAAAAAAAGTAGCAATGCCAAAGATGAAAACGCACTCACGTGCGAAGAAAACGTTCAAGATAACAGGAAGTGGAAAAGTAATACGATTTAAAGCGTTTAAGAGTCACTTATTGACAAAAAAAGCAACATCCCGTAAACGTCATTTACGTGGAAGTGTCATGGTTAATAAAACGAACCTTCGCATGGTCAACCGTTTGCTTTGTATTGGTGGATAGTTTAATGTCCCTAAAAAAATAAAATAATAACAGTCAAAAAAATTAAAATATGCCACGTTCAAAAAATGCAGTAGCAAGCAGAGCCAGAAAGAAAAAAATATTAGCGCAAGCAAAAGGATATTATGGTAAACGCAAAAATGTATTTACCGTTGCCAAAAATGTTGTGGAAAAAGGAATGACCTACAAATTTGTAGGCCGTAAATTAAAGAAGCGTGATTTCAGAACTTTATGGATAGCTCGTATCAATGCCGCTGTGCGTGCAGAAGGAATGAATTATTCGACCTTCATCAACAAATTAGCGAAAGCAAATATCACATTAAACCGTAAGGTGTTGGCAGATATGGCCATGAACGAGCCGGATACATTTAAATCAATTTTAGCTCAAGTAAAATAGTATTTATTTTACTCTACCAATATTTACAAAGCACTCTTAATGGGTGCTTTGTTTTTTAATGAACTCCCCGACCTTCATCTTTCGCCTTTGGTCCTCCGTTCTCCGTCTCCCAACTTCGGTCTTCTGCCTCTTTAAAAAATGTGATAAACTCTGTGGATAAGCAATACGAAAACATGAAGGTTAATTTGTCTGTTTACGTATATTTACAGCAACTAAAACCCAATAAAATGTCAAACGAACACGCAATTCGTGCTTATTGCATGAAAACAAAAGAAAAAAATGTAATTATGTTAGATGCCGTAATTACCAAAACGGCTCGTGGTGGCTATATGGCTCAGGGAAATGATGGCAAAGGAAATAAAATGACAACCATGCTTAGTGAAGCTACAGCCAATCAGGCTGTGAAAGCCGGCTTAGCAAAAATGGGATAAACGATTCCGGTAAGCAGTAAACTATTAAAAGTGCTGGCATTTAGCCGGCACTTTTTTTATGCAAATTAAAAAGCGATGCCTCACTTTCATACATTCATTCAATGAAGTTAAACTATAACCCGGCCTTTATATTTTTAACTGATTATAATCTAAAAAATAAATGATGCGTAGTGATAATTCGTAGGCATGTGGTGCTTTTACAATTTGATGCAAATTGGTAAAGTATGAGTTTTCTGCCTTATCATTTAAAAGATAGGCATCGTTCAACCATTGTTTGTAACTCAATACAACCCGACTTCCCGGACGGAACATCCAATTGAAAAACACATCAATATTCTGAAGATTATAATTTTCATCATGCCCTAATTGATAACTTACCGGATTGTTTCTCCATTCACCATATTGGTCTACCGTATGAAATGCATTGTATCTGATAAATGAATTATAATGCCTAAACCGCGCTGTGAAATTTGTATTGGGATTGATATTGTATTTTAAACTGAACTCTCCCGTATACTCCCGTAAATCACGGCTCCCAACAACCGGTTCATGCATCGCATTATCATAATAAGCATAGCCGATATTATTATTATCTCTTGTCATTTCCCCTCGTACGGTTGCATCAATATGTGAAGAAAACCGATAACGTATAGAATGATTAAAAAAGGTGTAATCTGTATGCTTCTCACTCACCAACGCAATTCCATATCCTGTATTATAGGCCCAAAATAATTTTTTACGACTATCTGAACTTCCATCAATACTGATAAACCAATACGGATATGTTTTCAATCGTTTCCCAAAACCTCCCAATTGGTAAAAGTCGTTTGGTGCAAAAGGCTTACTTTCAGATGAGAAGGTAACATCCCAAAAATTCTTAAACAATAAAAAATAAGATGCACTTACCTGATAATATTTAAAAATAAGCGGCACTGCATTTTCTGCCCAAGCATGATTAAAATTAATTCTATATAACTGTAAGTGCTTTGCTTTGGGTTTATCCTCATTATAACTGATATTCAAATTCTGATTTGAATTATTATACTCAAATTGTATGCCCATATCACTTTTATCAAACTTAGGTGAAAGCCTGTCTGCCGACGCTTCAAAGGTAAGTTTACCACTCGTTTTGGCTAACACTATTCCTAATGCACTACCAATTTCATATTGTGTTGTATTCAGTACACTCCATTTCGAAATTAATTTTATCATGCCACTTTCCTTCTTATTAAATTTCGTTAAAATAAAAGCCCCTACATCAGCATCACGCGCGATACCATTTCGCCACACATTTGTATTTGTAAAATTAAAACTCGACTGACCTTTAAATGCTTTATCATATACAAATACATTGTAGTTACTCAAAGGCTCTGTTTCTTCTTTTATAGTTTCTCCTGATATTTTATTTTTAATGGTTGCATGCATCGGTGCCCCTACTGCATTAAAAAAACCAATACCCACATTTCTTTTATTTCGCCCCGAAATTTTTAGCGCATTATATAAGGTCGTCACATTTGGGTTCTTTTCTATTTTATACAAGGCCGTATCTTCATAATGATATTTTACATCATAATAATTTGACGGAGTACCTCCTACTCGTCGTGAATAAAAGATAGCGGCCTTATTAAATAATTCCGTTCCCTCCGTAAAAAACGGTCGGTTCTCATCAAGATGTTGTTCAAAAGGTGAAAGATTTCGAACTAAATTATCTGAGATCACTTGTGAAAAATCAGGTATCAATGTGACATCTAATGTAAAGGATTCATTTAAGCCATACTTCACGTCCACCCCCCCACTTCGGAGCCAATGTTGTGTATTCACCCCGGCTTCTTCTTGTCGTAAAAAGCCTGTTGTTAAATACGGAAATAAAAACAATCGAACCGGTGGTGTAATATGTTTCAATCCTGAAAGTGTACCCGTTTGCGCCAGAAAACCTTGCTTACGCGTATCAATTTTATTCCAATAACTATTCTCATTTAGTTTACGAACACTGCGGAAAAAATTAATGCCCCATTTCATTTCATCTTGCTTTGCAAAACGTATGGCACTGAAAGGTATTTCCATTTCAATTTGCCACTTATCTTCATGCAGCGAAACTTTTGAAGTCCATACCGCATCCCAATTTTGGTCACCAAATTCATCACCCCCACTTAGCCGCTCATCATGTTGTACACCAGCACTCGACACTTTAAAAACAAAACCATTTTGATGATCATTATAGGTGTCAAAATACACAGAGAATATATCCGCATTTACATTATACAGCATGTCACGAGCAGTGAGCTGCGTGCATGTTAATGACTTAGGTTGAAAGAGTGTTGCTGCAATATAAATGGCAGAATTGCTATAACACATCCTTACTTCAGATACATATTTTGATGGTTCACCGGGTTGTGGAATAGTTTGCGTAAAACCATTTGCTACAGCGCATTTCTGCCAAACATCATCATTCAATTCACCATCTATTTTAGGTGATTCTGTCACAGCAATTAGTTTATAATCTTTGGCCTCTTGTGCCGATAACCGAGTTGACAAACAAAGAAAAAATAATACGTATAGTTTAAATTTCATAGCGTTGATATCCATTTTCGAATCAATAAAAATAATGAAATTCATCCGAAACTTAGAACATGGTTTTGATAAATGGTAGAAATCAATTTTAAATGGATATGATTTATTGAGGAGTATCAACTCAATTACTCATTGTAAGAATTGCAAATAAAAAGGGGGAATTGTTTGCTATCAGCAACTCAATAAAACGGATTTGGGCGTGTCCTTCGCAAAGCCTCAGGTCGGGCTGTCTGTTCCAAGTCCTCACTCGTACCTCGTTCCGGGCTTTCCACTTCCATCCCTCACGCGCTGTTCACCCCACAATTAAAAATACCGGATGATTTCACGATCTTCCGGTATCGAACCGCACACATTGGTTTCTTAAAATTACTTCACTGAATCTGTCATTGGCACCGTCTCTTCAACAGGTGCTTCTTCAGTAGGTGTACTTGTATCTTCACCGGCTCCCATGGTTTCGTCTTTCGACATATTCACTAACCACTTGCCTTCCTTTTTTACAAGATTCAAAGTTTGATCACCCGGCTTATCTGTATTTGTATAGGTTACTTCGCACTTATCACCTGTTTCCTTTACATTCTTAATTTCTATTTTTACATCCTTGGCTTTATTCTTAATAGAATCAGGCATCATTCCTGAAAAACTAGATAACATATCCATCATTTTACCTGTTTCAGGTGTTCCGAATTTTTTGGCTGTTTCATAATCCTGTTTTGTCAACGCAGTTAAGAATTTTTGCGCAACATCTTTCGGATTACTTTTATTCCCACAACTAACAATGGTCAACGAAATAACGAAAAGCACAAGAACAGGTAATACTATTTTTTTCATGTTTGTTTTTTTAAAATTTCGACAAAAGTAGATTTAATAAACGATATGGCAAAGGATATGCGCCTTATTATTCACAAAGATATTATCCGTTGAAACATATTCAAATCCTTTGTGGATGGTCGTTGTAAAGAAATTTGTGGTGTCTAATGCCTTGTTAAAAGCCTTGTAAATCATCTCGGCACAATACAAACGGTCATCTGATTGCAAACTAAATTTCATATCAAATGGAATCGCTCTGTTATAAAAATCGGCAACCACTTCTTTCAATTTTTGTTGTTGCTCCGGAGCAAGGTCATAATGACAAATACTAAAACCGAGATTATGATTTTTCCCCACAAATTTTTCAAATAAATCCCTTCGCAATTTTTCATCAGGATTGTCCTCACCACCTATTGAATGATAGACCACCCAATCATCATTTTCTTTAAACGAAATACCGCAATGCGAATAGGTTTTATTCGTCTGATTCAACTGAGCAAACATTCCGCTAATGACATCATTCCCGGTACGAAGCACAATATCTCCATCATGTAATTTGTTTTTACAATCCGTAAAATCTTGTTGCTTGCTATCACCTTTCTTTTCTACTGTAACTGCAGGCCTTTCAATCAACATATGTTGCTCATTGTTTGAACATCCAATGAAGACAAGAAATAACAGCATTAAAAAAAAATTATTTTCCATTGACCTCATGCCCATTCCTGATTTCCTTTGCAGGCGTTTCGTTCGATGCTTTTTCGTATGCTCTAATTATTTGTTTTACCAAACGATGACGAACTACATCTTCATCATCCAATTCAATATGTGCAATACCTTCAATATTTTTCAGAATATGAATGGCTTTTCCCAAACCACTTTGCTGATTTTTGGGCAAATCAATTTGTGTCATATCACCTGTTATCACTGCTTTTGCTGACGGTCCAATACGGGTCAAAAACATTTTTATTTGAAGCTCGGTTGTATTTTGCGCTTCATCTAAAATAATAAATGCATTATCTAATGTTCTTCCTCTCATATAGGCAAGCGGTGCAATTTCAATGACTCGGTTAGTCATATAATAATTGAGTTTATCACTTGGAATCATATCATCCAAGGCATCGTACAATGGACGCAAATAAGGATCTATTTTTTCTTTTAAATCGCCCGGCAAAAAACCTAAATTTTCACCCGCTTCAACGGCCGGTCGTGTTAAAATAATTTTTTTGACTACCTTATTTTTCAATGCTCTAACAGCCAAAGCCACGGCGGTATACGTTTTACCTGTTCCTGCGGGACCTACTGCAAACAGTATATCATTTTTATCGGAAGCCGACACAAGAAGTTTTTGATTTTTTGTTTTAGCTCGAATAATTTTTCCATTTTGCCCGAAGACTAAAATATCATTATTCGCATCATCCACTATTTTTTCATCAATAATACCATCATCATCACCTAAGATTTGCGAAAAATAATTTTCAGATAAATGTCCATTCCGTTCTAAATACTGAACAATCAAATTAATTTTATCTTTCGCACTATCTACATCTTCAGGCTTGCCTGTTATTTTAATCAAGGAACCTCTCGATAATATTTTTAATAGCGGGAATTTCTTTTTTAAAATGTCGAACTTATTATTATTTACACCAAAAAATTCTATAGGATTTACGGTTTCGAGGTTTATTATTTGCTCTGTCAATGTGTATGTTATTTATAGTTTACAATAATAATCTATTCTTTATAAATTTTTATGAATCCTTTTTGCGCTGTGAATAGTTTGGGAATAACCCATTCCTGTCTTACATTTGAAAAAAATATAAACATGAACATTGAAATTGGTCAGGAAGCCCCTGATTTTAGCTTATTCAACACAGAAAAAAATAAAGTATCCTTATCAGACCACAGAGGAAAAAATGTTGTTCTCTTATTTTTCCCATTGGCCTTTTCAGGCACTTGCACCAAAGAAGTTTGCACCATGCGCGATACCATGGCTTTGTATAATGGATTAAATGCAGAAATTATCGGCATTTCTATTGACTCACTTTTTGTGTTGGGGCAATTTAAAAAAGACAATGCATTAGAGTTTGAATTACTATCTGACTTCAATAAAGAAGTGGCTGAATTATATGGTTGTCTCAATGAAACATTTGTGTATGAAATGCGCGGAGTTGCAAAGCGTTCATCTTTTATTCTCGATAAAGATGGTATTGTAAAATATAAAGAAATTCTTGAAAGTGCCGGGGACTTACCAAATTTCGAAGCTATACAAGAGTGTTTACAAACATTAAATTAATTAGAATGAAAAAGCATTTACTTTTCTTTCTCGGCACATTTATTTTTCTAAATGCACAATCACAAACTGCCAATTTTGAAGTTTGGCAAAACTATAATGTGGCCGGTGTTCAACTTCATATTGCCAATGGATGGCACGGTTTAGATTCAAGTATTGTGATGTATGGCGCTTTATTAAACCCGGGCGCTCCCTTTTATGCGCAAATCGAAAAAGAAACTCCGGGCAATGGCAGTATTGCCGCATTAAAAGTAGTTACAAAAAATCAAAGTGAACTTACAGGTATTATCCCTGCCGGTCCATTTCCTTCCTTGGCCAGCAACGCTGTGATTAGTGTAAATACGGGCACAGGAGGATTTGATTTATTAGGTGGATGGGCCTTCAATAACAATCCAGTGAGTGCAACGATGTGGATAAAGAATGCCCCGGTAAGTGGCGACTCTACAAGCATCACAGTTTATGCCATCGACAACTCAGATGGTGGTGACAGCATTGCTGCAATTGCAGATACATTATTAGGTGCGACTATTAATTCATGGACAAAAATTACACTTCCTTTTAAATACAATACCTCAGGATTTAATACTACATTAGTTCGGGTGCTGATTAGCTCAAGCGGAAATTTTGGAAGCGACACGACTACCGGTGCGTTTATAGGATTGCATGACAGCACTTCATTGACAGTTGATGATATTGAAATTGTTGCACCAACAGGTGTGAGGCAATATGTTTATTCATCAAAGGCAGCAAACGTATATCCAACGCTAGTGTCAGATATATTGAATGTAAATTTTCAACAAAATGATGAGACCGCATACCTATTAAATATCTATGATGTAAAAGGAAGTCAAATCAAAACTGTTCGACTAAGCAAACTTATCAATACTGTTGATCTTTCTTCGCTAACAAACGGAGACTATATTTTTAGTATCCGCAAAAACAAGCAAATTATTCAAACAGGCAAGCTGACTAAATTTTAATTTAATTTGGCTACCATAGATAAAAATCTCTGGCAATGATATCAGTCATGCTTACGGCATTTAGTTTCCTTCTCCAAAAATTCGAAAATCTCACTACCGTAAGATTGAGGCGTAGGTAACGTGCGCTGGCATCTCGTGCCTTGATATAAAGCCCATTGCCCTTGTTGGTATGCAGCGCTGAGTATGTATGCAAGCGTTTCAACAACAAATTCAAAAACAAAAAATGTACACTAATTTTGTTGGAGAAGAACATTAACAAAGACGGACATTTATAAGTGTACTAGATGCCAGTGCACATTAAAGTCCAGCACCATAATATTATTTCAATATGACTTCAGTAGCCGATTAGGCAACCTTTCTCTCATACAAATACTTTTGAAAATCAATAAACAAATCCTTCACTTTTGAGAGATCCCCAAGCACCGCTCCGGCATCTTCGAAGGATTGATATTTGTTAGTGATTAAAACCGGCAACTTTTCCTGATCTAATTCTTCAACACCGGATTCAATATACTTGCTGAGTACAAATTCAATGAACTCTTTTTGCTTATCATTCAATAAAATAAAAATAGCGGCTTGTGCTGATGCCACTCTCGCTTCTCGTGTTATTGGCACTATCGAGTACGACAAGAATTCAAGCACATCAAACAAATCACTTTTTTCACAATCCACTATTTTTTGAAGTTGGATAAATTCATCCTTCCCAAATCCGGCTAACTCCATTTTAATTAGTAATGCTTTGCGTGTTTGCGGGTCTGACCATAGTTGCCTGAGTTCTTCTTCACTCTTAAAAAACTCAGGGATTACACCATACAAATTATTTAAAAATTCCTGGGTGGTGATAGGAGTTCCATCTGCACTAAAAAAAGAAGATTCAACTGAATGTGTAATCTCATGCTCTTTTCCATTTCGCAATTTCACTTTTACTTTTACCTTGTGTTCTGATTCCTTGCGCTCTTTTTTTTCTTTATCGTTCTCCGAATTTTCAGGCTCTGGTTTAGGGTCTTCAATCTCAGGCTCTTCGGGTTCTCCATCCCATTCCGGATCTTTGAAATGTTGATACGCATTTACGAAATCGTAAATAGTAAAAAATTCTTTGCCATCGAATAAACGAGTTCCGCGCCCTACGATTTGTTTAAACTCTATCATAGAATTGACCGGTCGCATCAACACAATATTTCTAATATTTCTTGCATCAACACCGGTAGATAATTTTTGAGAAGTGGTTAAAATAGTCGGTATCGTTTTCTCATTGTCCTGAAACTCGCGCAAATATTGTTCTCCAAGTTCTCCATCATTTGCCGTGACACGTACACAATAATTTGTTTCCTTACTTGTTTTGTATTGATTAATTAAATCACGCACTGCCGCTGCATGGTCTTGTGTCGCGCAGAAGACAATCGTCTTTTCTTTTTGATTAATTAAATCCATAAAGATTTTGACCCGTTTTGCTTCACGCTATTTAATTTCAATGATTTTATTAAAGTCTGCTTCCTTATAGGTCTTACCTGCTTCAATTTCTCCTTCCACAATATTATCATCGGGTGTATAGGTATATTCATCCAGCGAAGTTTTCACACGTTTAACTTTGAAAGGAGTAAGGAAACCATCATTGATACCATCCTTGAGAGAATAGGTATACACCGGTTCACCAAAGTATTTATACGTATCAACATTTTCATTACGCTTCGGTGTAGCCGTTAAACCAATTTGCACCGCCGGAGAAAAATATTCAAGGATACCACGCCAATTGCTTTCATCATTTGCACCACCCCGATGACACTCATCAATAATAATAAAATCAAAATAATCGCTTGGATATTGCCCGAAGTTGTATTGCGCAGTTTTTGGTTCGGCAGGCTCACCAACCTTTGGTTCATTTTGCCTGTTCTTTGACAATTCTTTTAGTTTCTCAATATCGCCTTGAATAAGTGCAATCTTCTTCGCCCGACTCCATTTTTGAATTTGCTTTTCTCTTTTAAAAGCTAAATCTATTCTGTCAAACGTTTCGTAATAAACTAACTTCAAAGGTAAGTGCGTTCTTGTAAATTCGGAACCTTCGCCGTTCTTGTGTTGCTTTAGCCTTACCTGCAAATTTTTTGTACTTCCAGTATAAAAACTACCATCACCGCATTGCAATATATACATGTACCCATAGGATTCAATAATCTCCGTTATCAGAACCTCCTTAAAATCGATCCTTTCATCTTCATCCGCGGTTGGTGAGCTTGTCGAACCACCGCTCATAAACGTTTGAAAGATGGTAAAGAAAATACTTCCGTTCGTCGGAACCTTTCCGGTCTTTCTGATCTCTTTTGGACTGATACGCACCAAGGCATCTTCAGGAAACGCAGAGAATGCATTGAATGCCTGATTGGCTAAAATATTTCTGTCGGCTAAAAATAAAATACGGGGTCTGCGTGAAGCTTCATAACTTGTGTTCCATCGTGTTTGAAAAAGTTTCCATGCAATTTGAAAGGCAATAAATGTTTTGCCTGTTCCGGTTGCCAGTGTAAGCAGAATACGATTCTTTTTTTCTGCAATCGCATCCATTGTTTTATCAACGGCTGTTTCCTGATAAAAGCGTGCACCTTTAGAACCTCCAACATCTTCATAAGGCAAGACAGAAAATTTATTTTGCCATTCATTCTTCACGGGAAATGTGATATTCCATAATTCATCGGGCGAATGAAAATTATCTACTGATGCTTCAGCGGCAGTGTCCATATTGATATGATAAATTTCGTTACCATTGGCTGAATACGCATGTTCAATATTTAATTTATCTGCATACTCTTTTGCTTGTTGCACACCTTCACCCACTACACACTCATCGCTCTTGGCTTCAACAACAGCAAGCTTTCTTCCTTTGTAAGCCAATACATAATCAGCCCACAAGGGATTTTTTCGTTTGCCTCCTGTTTGTATTTTACCCGGTGCAATCGGAAATTCGCGATGCACTTTTACTTCTGCATTTAGTTTGGCATCCCATCCGTTTTCTTTCAGCTTGGGGTCTATCAGTTCTGCTCTGGTTTCTGCTTCGTTCATGGGTGTGGGGTTTATGATTTTTGATTAGTTATCCGGTGTTTCAAAAGTTACTTCTACCTTACCTTGTTCCGATTCGACATGCTTATAAGCCCATTCAAAAAAATCATATTTGCATGTCACCCAATGTTTCTTTTTAAATACAAAACCATAATTGTATTCCTGCTCGTCACAACGCAAATGAATCAGCAAACGATCTTTTGGCTTATGGGAAAGTTCGATATCAAATGCCCCCGTTTCGTTGATGCGTTTTAATAGCATTTCTTCATTATGGAAAACAATATCAAGGCTAATATAAGACGGCATAACAACCATCCCCATAATTTCATTTTCATTCTCCGAGGCATATCGGTGTAATATCCAGTAATTTTCTACATCATCACTATCTGAAATATCACAAGTACAGAATTTTATTATATCAGACACTTTACACATATTCGTTATTCTTTTTTCCGCTATGGTTTAATTCTTCAAACGTTTGGTTTTGTGAAGACACAAACCGAGACAACAAAATTCATTTCACAAATATAATAATTTAGGTCATAGCGTATCATTTCACAAACTCTTCCTTTGTTGGTGTTCTTCATCAACAAAATTATTCTTCCTTTCTTGCTCTTTTAATTTGCATGTATAATTCGTTGCATTCGTCCTTGTCATTGCACGAGATGCCAACGCACATTATCCACGCCTCAATGTTGCGCTAGGGTCACAACGATGAACAAAAAAGCCTTCATTTGCATTGATGAAGGCATTTCTTATAAATGTCGTGGGATATCCATCCTTTCATGAAGTATTCTTACTACAATTAATTTATTCTCTTCAAATCTACAAAAACAATAATGATGAATAATTTTTAGCTTTAAGTATTCTGATCTATTATAAGTGACCAATGTGGCAACAGATGGGTTATCTGCTAAATTTTGTAAGCCTTTTTAAATTTCATCAGTATAATATTCTGCTTGTTTTAAAGACCATTTGTTACTCGTGTAATACCAAATGTCTTCAAGATCAATTAATGCTTGAGGTTTAAATGAAATAAAAATCATAATTACGTATTGTATTTCGATTTCATATCAATTTTGAATTTCTCATGATCAAAAGGTATTGCATAACCACTTTCTTCCCCCTTCATTAAAGCTTCTTCTATAATTTTATTTTGCAAATGCTCTTTTTCAAGTAATTCCAAACCAGCTTGTATAACTTCAACTTCATTGCGATATTTGCCGCCTTCTATTTCCTTATTAATTAGATTAGTGTAATAAGGTGCTACATTGATATTTGACATTTTGATCAATTTATGTTTACAAATTTATTATTTTTTCTCTAAAAGCTGACAAATCATTTCATAGCCTGAAACTTTATTTCTTCCTCCTCATTTCTTGGTATTCTTCACCAACAAAATTATTCTTCCTTTCTTGTTCTTTTAATTTGCATGTATAATTCGTTGCATTCGTCCTTGTCATTGCACGTGATGCCAACACACATTATCCACGCCTCAATCTCGCGCTAGGGGTGATTTCACAAATATAATAATTTCGGTCATTGCTTATCATTTCACAAAACATCATGCTTTTAACTCTCCGCTAAACGCCTTCTGCAATACACTCTTTTTCAACTCCTCCAAATCATTTATTTTATTTTGATAGATGGATTCTATTTTTTTTGTTTCAGTTGAAAGAGCATCGAGC
>JANNYV010000305.1:0-3188 GCA_031410275.1 Bacteroidota bacterium | reverse complement strand
AGCTTGTGTAATGGTGATAGATGTTGTGATGGTACATCCGTTTGCATCTGCGGCAATAACGGTATAGGTATTTGCACTTAATGAAATAAATGCACCGCTTGTATTGGCTGTGCCAATGGGTGATAGTGTATAATTAATGGTTCCTGTTCCGCCTGTTGCGGTTACATTGATTGTACCATTTGAACCTCCATTACAACTCACATTTGTATGTGATGCTGACACCCAAGTTACGGGTGTTGGTTGTGTGATAATAATACTCGTACTCTTGGTGCAACCATTTGCATCAGTTGCCGTGACAGTGAATGTATTGTTTGAAAGGGAAGAAAAATTACCTGTCGCATTTGTCATGCCACCCGGTTGTAAAGTATAATTAAATAAACCTGTTCCACCGCCAGCTTGCACTGAAATGGTGCCATTCGCTGCTCCATTGCAACTCACATTGGTATGGGTAGCAGATGTAAAAACGACCGCTGTTGGTTGCGTCATAAAAAGTACGGTGGTCTTACTACAACCATTGGCATCGGTGGCTTTTATGGTATAAGTAGTGGCCGAAAGCGATGTGAAAATTCCTGTTGCATTGGTGATACCACCCGGTTGCAGATTGTAATTGATAGTACCTGTTCCTCCGCTTGCATTGACATTAATACTTCCATCTGTTCCGGCATTGCATAATGGACTTGTAAAATTAGCCGTATTGAATGTAATAACCGGTGGTTGAGAAATTGATACAATAGTAGAAGTTGTACATGCATTATTATCACTCACCGTAATTGTATAATTTCCTACGGTAAGAGTTGAAAAAAATCCACTTGTATTTGAAGCCCAACCCGGATTTAATGTATACGTTATTAATCCGGTTCCACCTGTTGCAGAGATTGCAATACTTCCGTTGTTGCCTGCATTACATAAAGGAGAAATAATTATTGGTGAATTAATAATAATGGCGACTGCTTGTGTAATTGTAATTGCTGATGTGATGCTACAATTATTTGCATCCGCTGCTTTTACGGTATAGGTTCCAAAAGATAAACCGGAAAATAAGCCTGTAGTATTAATCGTTCCTATTGGTAAAAGTTGATATAGAATTGTAGACGTACCGCCTGTTGCAAATGCATTTAGTGTACCATTATTCAAATAACTGCATGTTGTTCCTGTTGCTGTTCCTGTTGACCAACTTAAAGCCGCCGGATTAATAATGGTTGCGGTTGTTGTTGCAGTGCAACCATTCGCATCCATCACTTGAATAGTATACACACCGGCACTCAACGCAGAAAAATTACCGCTTGCATTGCTTGTGCCTATTGGCTGTAATGTATAATTGAGTGTTCCGGTTCCTCCGCTAGCCGTTGCAGAAATAGACCCATCATTCAATCCATTGCAAGAAATATTCATCGCAGAAGTTGGGCTGAATAAAGGAAGCGGTGGCGCTAAAAGTGTTACCACAGTGGTAGCGGTGCAATTCACAGCATCAGTTGCTTTTACAGTATATGTTTGAGATGTCAATCCAGTAAATGTTCCGGGAATGGGTTGTGTCGAAACCGGATTAATCGTATATACTAGACCTCCTGTTCCGCCGGAAGCCGAAATAATTATTTGTCCCAAAGCGGGTGCAAGACATGTAACTGTTGTAATAGCCGGTGATGAAAATGCAATGACCGGAGGTTGCAAAATTGCTAAGGCGGTTGTGGCGGTGCATCCACTGGCATCGCTGACCGTAACAGTATATGTAGTTTGATTGAGTCCTGAAAACACCCCACTAGTATTCGTAATGCCACCCGGATTTAATGTATAGTTTGTGATACCTTGTGCATTTAAAACCGTCACAGAATTAATGGCACCTAATGTATTGCAGTTTGTGTTCGTAGCACTAGCTGCAGAAATTACTAAAGGGTTACATGCACCCGGAATTGTAATAGGTGTTCTTGGCACACAAACAGTCGAAGCTCCACCACAACATGTTGCGTATAATGTTGTTCCCCCCGGACAAGCCGAACCTGCCGGGTCATAGACAAATGGCGAACCAGTTCCTAACAAGGTGCCACCCGTTGCCGCACTCCACCAATGAATGGTATTGGCGTTGCAAGTACCTGTTAAGGTAGTTGTATAATTGATTGTATTACCAACACATGTTCTTACAGGATTTGTTGCCGTCGGATTTATATTAATGGGTGTACAAGGTGATGTTGAAATTGTAAATGTCACATGATGTGCCTGACCGTCATTAAAATTATAACAACCTGTTTCACCATCCGAACTTCCGGTGAATACAAATTGATAACTACTGGATGTAATAATACTGTTGCAAAATGTCAAATCAAATGTCAATGATAAAGAAGCACCACAACCCATAGTAACATCGCCATAATTATTACAGGGAAATCCATCATTGGCTGTAATACCCGGACAGCAACTGTTTCCTGCGGTGTTATCAAAATAAAAACCCGGGCCACCGTTTGTACCTGAACCCGAAGCACACATGCCTGCACAACCTGCATTATATGTAATGAAGCCAAGCGGAATGGTTACGGGCGATACACTAAAGCCAGCGCTTCCCGGTAAAAACAATCCGTGTAACCACTCGTTGTTTGGATTTTTATTCCATTTTACATTTGAAATTGTTACCCGGATGGTAGATGAATCACAAGGATCGAGACAGGTAAATAATCCGCCACTGACAGAAGAGCCCGGGCCTGTGCTAATTAAATTTGCTGTGACAGTAGGTATATTACTACCCGTGCATGTATTAAATCTGCCACTAACACCAACCCCTGTAACACTAATAACCTGCGAATACAAATTCAGCATATTCAACACAAAAGCAACAATGAGTAATACTTTTTTCATGTTAATTATTTAGTAGAATGTTGAATCAATAATGACTTTTGAGCACGAATGAGTTGCAATGGAATTTCATCTTCAGAAAAATCCTCAAGAAGAAACGAGCAAAAATTAATTCTGTCTATCACATGAATATGCTCATTGAAAAGTGTTTTAAAAACATCCCTGTATTTTTGATAGGCCTTAGCATCATGCAACTCATTGGTAAAATAACTTTGAGCATGCTCTTCGAACTCCACAGGAAGTTCTGCAGCGATACTTTTATTAATCCATCCAAGGACTAAAATGCGTTTGTGTTCAAAATCTAATTGCTGAAAATTAGTCTGGCTGATACTTTCAACAGATAAAGG
>JANNYV010000304.1:0-2891 GCA_031410275.1 Bacteroidota bacterium | reverse complement strand
AAAACAATAGAAGAATTAAAAAACAGGAAAGTTCCTATTGTAACTATTGATCCGGCTTTGGAACAATATCGCGAAAAAATTCTGTTTCCAGAAAAACTTAAAAAAGCGAATGAAATGTTGAAGACTGCCAAACTTCCAATGAGGAAGCATCACAGGTAACATACATTTCGCGTATTAAGGGTTGAGTGGATTTTCAAACATCTTCTCTTTCTCAGGTTCTAGTTTCCCTCGCCCTTGTCGATGTTCTTCAGCAACAAGAAATATTATCTCATGCTTGCTTCAAATTTCTTGTTGTTTTATGAAGGCACATTTGCAGTGTTCCCTCCCAACAACAGCGCGTGTACATGCAAATGCAAAGATGCATTTTCTAAAACCGTTATTCACATTTGCAGGTTTATGGGCCCTATGTGCACATGCGGGCATCACATTTACATATGCTTACGCCTATTGTAGATATGTATGAAGCATCGTTAGAAGTGTACATGTCTCAGAGAATATACGGTATGTGATGCGTGAACATGCACAAGTGGTCCGCGATTATATTCCCATCTTATGTGGATAGAATTAGTTACTTCATATAAGTGTACAAGTGGCCCATGATGATATACAAGCCTCTTGAACATATTCGTTGCCGGCGCATGAATATGCAAATGCCGCAGAGGCATATGCTAGGAACACGGTGTAGTGTCAACTCCTTATGCCTTGCGACTTACGCCTTACGGCTGATCCCTCCGAAGTCTTTCTACTTTTTACTTTCTACTTTCTACTTTTTACTTATATTTGTTTCCTTTCTTATGATAGTATTTCTGAATGGTGTTTATACAGCAAAAAATCCTGCGTACGTGTGGATGGAAGTGAATGGTATCGGCTATGAAGTGAATATTAGTTTACACACCTATTCTAAAATACAACATCAGGAAAAAGGTCGTTTGCTAACTTACCTTCATATCAAAGAAGATGGACATTCACTGTATGGTTTTTTTGATGAAGAAGAACGTAACCTGTTTCTTCAACTGATTTCTGTCAGCGGTGTAGGTACTTCTACGGCACGAATGATGTTGTCGAGCATGAGGCCGGAAGAAATTAGTCATGCCATCAGAACCGAAAATGAATTTATTCTTGGAAAAATAAAAGGCATCGGACCAAAATCGGCAAAGCGTTTGATATTAGAATTGAAAGATAAATTGATGAAAGTAAAAGGAGAGCATAATTTAGAAACACCACAACACAATAATTTTGAGAATGATGCGTTAAATGCCTTGGTGAGTTTGGGTATTGCGCGAAACGCTGCTTTTATGGCGATTCAGAAAACAATAAAACAAGAACCAACCTCATCCCTGGAAGACCTGATAAAACTTGCCTTGAAAAACATATAAAAGAACTTGAACCAGACACTAAAACATATTTTTCAATTTGTATTGATTTCTGCAGCTACCTTTATTGGGCTCATAGCCGGTACTGCAAAACCTTTTCACTTTGATTATTACGACACACCTACTGAAGATACTACCGGCGCTAAAAAAGATAGCTCGTCATCGGTATCCAAAAAAGATACACTGAAATATAGTATCGAAGACCGTCATGCGGATAAATTAAATGAAGACCCGAAGTCGAGCTTCGATTTAAAAGACCCTGCCAATATCAAAACTAAAGTTGATTACGACCCGGATTCAAACGTTTATAATATTGAAGAGAAAGTTGGACAGTCGTATTACAGACCTTCAACTTATATGACCTATGACGAGTTTATGAAATATCAGTCAGGTAAAGATGAAGAAGCTTATTTTAAAAAGAGAGCAAATACAATTAGCCAAATTACTAAGAAGGGTGGGGTAGTTCCAAAAGTAAATTTAGGCAATGCACTTTTCGACAGAATATTTGGTGGCTCAGGAATAGAAGTGAAACCTCAGGGAAATGTAGACATGTTTTTTGGTGGCAATTGGCAAAATGTAAAAAACCCGACGTTGGTACAAAGCGCTCAGAAATATGGCATATTCGATTTTGATTTGAATATGAATATTAATATGATGGCGAAAATAGGAGATAAGATGAAAATGAATTTCTCCTATAATACAAAGGCTACATTCGATTTCGAAAATCAATTGAAACTAGAATACGCAGGGCAGGAAGATGATATCATCAAAAAGATTGAAGCAGGTTATATTAGTTTCCCGTTGAAAACTTCTCTTATACAAGGTGTGCAATCATTATTCGGTATTAGTACCAAATTGCAATTTGGGCGACTCATGGTCAATTCCGTTGTGTCGCAACAACGATCTAAGAAGGAAAGTTTTTCAGTGAAGGGTGGAGCGCAAACACAAACCTTTTCAATTTCATGTGATCAGTACGACGATTTTAGGTATTTCTTATTGGCACAAAATTTCAGAAATAATTATAACAATGCCCTCAAGAATTTTCCTATCATACAGTCGTTGAATAATATCAATCGTTTGGAAGTTTGGGTAACCAACAGAAATGGCGCTACTGAAAATGCAAGAGATATTGTTGCCTTGCAAGATTTAGGAGAAGGTGCTCCTTACCGTCCGGGTTTTTACAAAGCAAACAATGGGGAATCGGATAATAACGCAAACACCTTATACACTCAGATTTTACAATCATCCGGTTCAAGAGATATCGGAACGGTTGTCAATTCATTACAAAGTTTAGGGTTAAAAGGCCGGATTGATTTTGAAAAAACGTTTGCACGTAAATTGAACCCGAGTGAATTTACCTATAACCCACAATTAGGTTTTATTGGCGTAAATATTCAATTACAACCGGATGATGTTTTGGGCGTTGCTTACGAGTATACAAATAATGGGCGGGTGCATCAGGTAGGTGAATTTGCACAAAGCCTTCCACCCGATAGTACAAGTCCAAAAGTATTGTAC
>JANNYV010000303.1:0-1857 GCA_031410275.1 Bacteroidota bacterium | reverse complement strand
AGATATATATTTTAAAACAGAAAGGATGAGTGATTTCATTTAGTTTTTATCAATTGAATATTTTTTTTCCAAACCCAAAGGAACTCATTTTTTTTATTCTTCAGTTCAATTAAATAATAGCCGTTGAATTCATCGGTGATTTGCACTTCATCATTTTTTTGCAATAAACATTGAGTGGCTGAAGATGCATTGGGTGCGGAAAGACAATACACTGTATCCGTTTTTACTGTTCCTTTTTTATCGACAAATAGGGGCATCATAGAACTACCTTTCTTTAATTTGGGGGATGTTTTTTTATATTTCCCGTTTGTGCTGAAATCAAATTTGCATTCAATGTTTTCATTTAATGAGCAAGAGACTGTTGTAAATGTGAATTCTATTTTACAAGAATCTTTTGCAATATATAAGCCCATATTATTTTCTATTTGCATAAACCCTTTGATTTCTGTGGTAAAAAAATCGGGCATGCCTGAAACAGTTTGTACCATAAAAAAAGCACTGTCTTCTTTGAAATGAGTGACGTATAAGGTGCCATTGGCTTTGTTTACACCTTTATTATAGGAATAAATACCGGTATAGCTGACTGCGTTTGAAATAGAATATACAACGAGAAGAAGAAGAGAGAGTATGAGTTTCATTATCGAAGTAAATATATCGAAACATTTTATTCTATTGTATATTTGCCGGCAACTTTTAAGAAAAAAAATATGATGCTTCAAGAATTGTTAGAGATACTAAAATATATTTTACCGGCCATCGTGGTATTGATTGCGACTTCATTGATTGTAAAAAGATTCTTGATGAATGAAATTGAGCGAAAGCGATTAGCCATCTTTCAACAAAATTCTACTGTCACTATGCAAATGCGTTTACAAGCATATGAACGATTGGCTATTTTTGTAGAACGTATGCATCCAAGTAGTATGATTAGTCGCTACTATGTAAAAAATTCGACGGCGCAAGATTTGCAGTTGGCGATGGTACAAGGAATCCGTTCAGAATTTGAACATAATCTTTCGCAACAAATTTATGTTTCGCATGAGGTATGGGAATTGATGAAGTCCGTAAAGGAACAAATGATCACAACATTAAACAGAACCGGATCATCTATCACATTGGGTGCGCCAGCGAGCGATTTTATCAAAGATTTGACTGAGTTTGTTTTAATGAGTGAATCAGAATTGCCAACATCTTCAGCGCTTAAATCGATTAATGAGGAAGCTAAGAAAATAATGGTGTTGTAAGTCTTTTGTCGAATTTGGAATTGAGTTGAATAAAATAGTAGATATGAATCAAAGTATTCTTCATAAAAATAATTTCTTTTTTATTGGTGTTGGCGGTGCGGGGATGAGTGCGATTGCGCAATATCTTGCCGGTAATGGAAAGATTGTTAAAGGCAGCGATCGCTTATTTGCACAAAAGGAAAATGATTATATAAAAGAGCAGCTTGAAAAAGAGCATATCACTTGCTATATGCAGGATGGTAGTGGTATAGATGAGCATACAGAAGCCGTGATTATTTCAACGGCTATTGAAGACACAAATATTGAAGTTGCCAAAGCAAAAGCATTACATATTCCCATTATTATTCGAGCCCAATTACTAGCTGATATTTGTGCGAGTAAACGTACGATAGCCATTGCCGGCACTTCGGGGAAATCGACCACAACGGCTATGTTATTTCATATTTTACATGAAAATAATATGAGTCCTTCACTGATTACCGGTGCGGGTCTTGTGAGTTTACAGCAAGAGGGTAAAATTGGAAATGCATTTTGTGGTCAGAGTGATTGGTTATTGATAGAAGCAGATGAAAGTGATGGGACTTTGGTGAAGTATAAACCGGAAATAGGGTTA
>JANNYV010000302.1:0-2076 GCA_031410275.1 Bacteroidota bacterium | reverse complement strand
ATTTTTATTTATAAACTTATCATTTGTCAGACCACATAAACATTGCATAAAAACATTATGGTCTAATGCAGGTTTGTATTCGACCACACAATCCAACATTTCTTCCTTATTGTTAGAAGCAATATGGGCAACTCCTTTAGGTACTATAATTGTTTCTCCTTCCCTGCCAATTTGCTCTATACCATTCATTACAATTTTAATTTCTCCTTTTTTAATATGAAAAATTTCATCTTGATGCAAATGAATATGCTCAAACGGAACATACCCTTTTGGCTGCACCATCCATTGCATTACAAACGCATCATCATTAAAAGAAATTGCCTGAAAAATTTCACCTGAAATTGGATTACGGCAAGGCTCGTAAATATTTGTTGCCATACTATTATTTATTGTTTAGGGATGACTTACGTTATAAATAAGAATTTGGTTTTATTTTTTTACACTTATTGATGTTCTTCACAAACAAGTACAGTTGCCACTTTTTAATCAATTACCAATTCAATGGTCTTTTGTTGCTTTTCATTCATTAATTTTATAAAATAAATTCCTTGAGCGAAATTATTTTTTTGTATAGAAATTAACCGCTCAATTTTTATAATTGAAGAATACATTTTACCACCGCTTAAATTGTATACTTCAACTTTCCCTGAAAATAAATCTGAGCAATGTATCAATATATTGTTTTGAATTTCAGAAACATTTGTGCTAAAAGATATATCAGCATTCACTGCATTTATCCCGGTTGCAATATGATAATAAACTTTTAATGAAGGTCTTTTAGTTTCAATGGGGCAAGCAGAAGAATAAAATATTTGGGAATTATAGGTATTGATTTCGTTTTGCAAAACCAGTGCGAATCCATGATTCGTTGATGCAATAATATCTTGTATTAAATGAGTGGCTTCGATATGAATATAATCTTGGGTAGTTGAAACACTTTGTGGTAAAACAGCCGCATTTGTATACGTATAAGATGGTTCAGAATTCCAATTGATTGTATTGAATGTGTAAGGTGAAGTGATTCGGCAAACATAGGCCCCATTATCAATTCCAAAATTAGGACTACCGGGATTGCCCCAAGCTGAAGTATTATCAGCATAAAATGTAAAGTATGCAGAATCTACAATAACTCCAGGAGGAATTGCCGATAAATCCATTTTGAAAAAAGAACGCCAAGCTCCCGGAGAACCTCCACCAGTCCAATACGCTGCAACCATATCAACAGGGTTACTTGCTGAAGAAACTGTTGCATATGGAAATGAAACAACAGAATTAAATGCTTGCTGATCTGTTGGACAAATAATTACAGAACTTTGAGAAAAAGTATGAAACGAAATGAAGAAAAATAAAAGGGTGTAAACAAATTTCATGCTGAACAATTTTTGATTAAAGTAAATGTAATACTAAACATCTACATTCTCCAACTAAACACCGCCCAAGGAAACCTAACCAAGAAAATATTGATGCAATAAAACATTCAAAAATTTCGGCCTACTTTTTCACCAACACATGGGTGATAATAGAAGATGCCGTTCCGCCAATACTTTGAATTAATCCGATATTCACATCTTTCTTCACCTGATTTTCACCGGCCGCATGAGTTAGTTGAAGATAGGCTTCAACAGCCTGATACACACCCGAAGCACCTATCGGATGCCCCCTCGCTTTTAACCCACCGAATGTTGAAATAGGAATTTTTCCGCTTGATGTAATTTCTTCGTCTGCCGCTAATTTCCAACCTTCACCTTTTGCTGCAAACCCCATCGCCTCAAGCGAAAGAATAGCAATGATAGAATAGGCATCATGCAATTCAAAAAAATCAACTTCTTTAGGCGTAATGCCGGCCATTTGATAGGCCTTCATTCCGGAACGTTGTATACCTTCAGCAGCCAATGGGTTAGGGCGGTTCGCAATACCCACATATTCTGATGCCGCTGCTGATGCAGTGATTTTTATATGTGGTTTACTCATATCTGCCGGCGCGTATTTCGATAAAATCACAGCCGCACTTCCATCACAAATAGGCGACGCATCATAAATACGAAGACAGTCCGTAATTTCGCTACATTTTTAATA
>JANNYV010000301.1:0-5978 GCA_031410275.1 Bacteroidota bacterium | reverse complement strand
CTTATCCGTTCACAACGTGAAATTGCTAACCTTGGTTTTTTTGATGCTGAAAAAATCGGCATTACTCCCATACCGCATAATGACGGCACTGTAGATATTGATTATACAATGACTGAAAAATCGGCCGATCAATTAGAGCTTCAAGCCGGATTTGGTGGTGGTCTTGGTGTTACCGGTACCGTGGGTGTTTCATTCAATAATTTTGCTTTAAAAAATGTAGGTAAGATCAGTCAATGGGATCCGCTTCCGATGGGTGATGGACAAAAACTTTCACTTCGAGGACAAGCCAATGGCAAATGGTATAACTCTCTCACAGCAGGGTTTACAGAACCTTGGCTGGGTGGCAAAAAACCAAATGCATTGTCTATAAACTTATATCGAACTTTTTTTGCGGGCAATCAAGGCTCAACGGTTAGTGGGCATATGACAACCTTGGGAGCAGGTGCTTCATTGAGCAAACGATTGAAATGGCCTGATGATAATTTTGTTCTTTCTTACGGATTAAATTATCAACTTTATAATATTAAAGATTATGCTTTCTTTGGTGATTTTACGCGCGGTTCAGCCAACAATTTAAGTTTAAAAGTAACCTTAGCAAGATATTCTATTGACCAACCTTTATATCCGCGAAGTGGTTCGAATATTATGCTCAGCGGACAGTTTACATTGCCGTATTCATTATTCAGTAATAAAAATTATGAGAACTTAGCATCTGCCGATAAATACAAATGGATTGAATATCATAAATACAGATTTACAGCTGAATGGTATCAACGCGTAAAGGGAAATTTAATTCTTAAATTAGCAACGAAGCACGGTTATTTAGGATATTATACACCACAACTGCAATCCCCGTTTGAACGTTTTCAGGTTGGTGGCGACGGCCTTTCAGGGTTTACCATTTATGGCCGCGATATTATTGCGCAACGAGGGTATGAAATTTATTCGAGCTCAGCGGGTGCTACCATCTTTAATAAATATCAGGCAGAGCTTCGCTATCCATTTTCACTTAATCCATCATCTACCATTTATGGTTTAGGTTTCTTTGAAGCAGCGAATGCATGGGACAATTTTAAAAGCTTTAATCCGTTTCAACTCAAACGCTCAGTGGGTGTAGGTGTACGGATATTTTTACCAATGTTTGGTTTGCTTGGACTCGATTATGGAGTAGGATTAGACCGTTTGACACCGGGTACTAAATTCGGACAGGCCACCAAGTTTTCATTTATGCTTGGCTTCGAACCTGAATAGATTTTCGATATCCGTGTTTCGATGTCTGATGCTCAGAAGATTTGTCTGAATTTTAGGTTTATCATACTGAGCGAAATCAACATGTAGAAATTAGAATGAAATTAAACAGACGTTAAAGAATTAGTATACTTGTAACCTTTTTGATATTATTGCAGTCAGACGCAAAAATTTTTAAACATGAAAAAAATACTTTTTATTGCCGCAGTATTGCTGGCCTCCTTTCAATCACACGCACAACGCTATTGTGTAATTGATTCAAAATATATACTCGACAATTTACCGGAGTATAAACAAGCACAAACCAAACTCGATGAAGCATCGGCACAATGGCAAAAAGAAATAGACGCCAAGTTGCAGGATGTAGACAGAATGTACAAATCCTATCAGGCAGAGCAGGTCATGCTGAGCGAAGAGATGAAGAAAAAAAGAGAAGACGAAATTATTAAAAAAGAAAAAGAGGCAAAAGACCTGCAAAAAAAACGTTTCGGATTTGAAGGTGATTTATTTAAGAAGCGGCAAGAACTTGTAAAGCCTGTTCAGGATAAAGTCTATAATGCCGTACAAAAAATGTCAACATCAAAAGCCTATGATATCATCTTTGATAAATCGGCTGACCTGAGTGTATTTTTTGCAGATTCTAAAATTGATAAAAGCGATGATATTTTAAGAGACTTAGGAGTGAATACTGCCACAAAAAGAAAGTAGTCAGGTTTTGAGTTATCTCCAATAAAATTATCATTATATTTGCCCCCTAAAAAAAATAAAACGTACTAAATGAAAAAAGTAATTCTTGCCTTATCCCTGTTATTTGTGAGTGCCTTTACCTTTGCTCAACAAAAAATCGGTTATATCGATGCTCAGGAAATTGTTAGTTTAATGCCTGAAACAAAAAAAGCAAATGCAGAAGTTGAAGCTTTGCAAAAACAATTTTTAGACCAACGCAACAGTATGCAAACTGAATTGGAAACTAAATACAAAGCCTATCAGGCTGGCGCAAAAACAATGTCTGATGTCATTAAGGAAGTTAAAGAAAAAGAGCTTCAAGATTTACAAGCACGAATTGGTTCATTAGAGCAATCAGCCAATGAAAAAATTGACGAAAAAAGACAAGAGCTTTTAAAACCAATTATAGACAAAGCACAAAAAGCAATTGAGGCCGTAGCGAAAGAAAAAGCATACACATTTATTTTAGATACAAGCTCAGGCTCTTTATTATATGCAACTCCAGCCGACAACATATTAGAAGCTGTGAAAACAAAATTAGGAATTAAGGAAGCAACTCCTATGACTACAACGCCGGCGCCGAAAACAACAACGACTCCGTTAAAGAAATAATTATCATATTGATACAATAAAAAAACTGTCCCGAGGGCAGTTTTTTTTTATTTCACCCTTAGCTCAATGGGACCTTTAGCCGCCTTCATAGCCGGTATTAGCGAAGCAAAAAATGCAATGATAACAACTGTGCAAAGCACCAATACAAAATCAATTAGTTGCAACCGTACCGGATAAGCCTCAATTAAGAAAGAGCCGCCGGTTCCAAGTTTCACAAACCCAAAATGCTGTTGTAGAAGGCAGATAATAACCGCCAACAAACAACCAATCAGTGCGCCAATTAAAGAAAGTAATATGCCTGTTGATACAAATATTCTCTTTATTTTTTGAGGATGCAGCCCCATCGTTTTTAAAATAGCAATATCCTTTTCTTTATCAAGTACCAGCATAGACATAGACCCTACAATATTGAATGATGCTATAATAAGCATGAGTGTAAGAATTGCATAAACCGCCCATCGCTCACTTTTTAAAATAAAATACAGCGTTTTGTTTTGCTCATATCTTGTTTCTGTTTTCAGTCCGAATGATTTACACAACGCAAGAATTTGCTGTTTGATATTATTTTCATTTGCTTTATCACTGATTGAAATTTCCAAAGAACTCACGGCATTCTCCTTATGAATTAATTCCTGTACAACTGACAGAGGTGCGAATACAAATTGATTGTCAATTTCTTCTTGCAAAACATAAACCCCTGTTACTTCAAAAGCAGTCGAAGAATACGCGGAAGCCATATCTAAAACAGAGGTGGCTCCTTTTGTAAACGCATAGCAATTGACAGGCAGATGAGATTCTTCACTTGCACCCAATCTGTTGGAAACACCAATACCTAAAATAACAGGTGGAATATCTGAAGGAGCAGAAAAATCCATGCGACCATATTTTACATTTTTTACGATGTTGGTTACTTTTTCATACGAAGTATCTACCCCCTTTATGGTAGCAATCACTTGTGCGTCATTGAACCTGAATAGAACTTTTTCTTCAAGGGTTTTGCTGATCGCTGTAATTCCTTTAATCGAGTTTAAATTTGTAATGAATTTTTCTGTTGGGATAAATGTTTTTCCAATGACAGGAGTAATTTTCAGTTGAGGATAAAAACTCGAATACAAATCTTTGATAAATCCTTCAAACCCATTAAACACCGAAAGTACAATTATCAGTGCTGCACTGCCAATAGCCATTGCACCAACACTCACCCAAGATATAACCTGAATAGCTTGTGTTGATTTTTTACCTTTAAAATATCGCCAGGCAAATTGAAGAATCATCTTTGTGAAAGTAAAACAAATTAATTACTCTATACATACTTCTTCGAAATTCTTTCAATTGTCTCCTTTATATCTGTGTAGGCAAAATTATTTAATACCTTCAATAATTTCGAATTATCAAATTGCCTGATACATTGTGCAGTTTGTGCAGTTTCTTTTGCAATGGTCGCGGTCTTTCCGGTGAATACACTTTTGAGATATGATAATCGCCAAACAATTTCCGTCATCAACGGACTTGCAAATTTATACGGAGGTTTTGTATGCATCGCATTTGCCATTAAGGTGAAAATTTCCTTGTAAGAATAATTGCCGGCACTTACAACAAACCGTTCATCATGAATGCTGCTATTCATCAATAAAATCATACTTTTTACAACATCTTTTGCATCTACCCAACAGGTGGCTCCGCTTGTATAATATGGAAATTCGTCCTGTACAATTTTAAATAAATTGGTACTGCTTTTTGTATCATCACCTTCTCCCAAAATGATTCCCGGATTTACAATCACTGCATTCAATCCTTCAGCAACCCCTCGCCATACTTCCATTTCAGCAGCTTGCTTCGAATTCGCATAGTTCGAATTTTCTGCGCTCTCTTCCCAATCATCCTTTTCCGAAATTAATTTTCCATTAACACCTTCTCCCAATGTTGCAATAGAACTTACATAACAAAGTTTCTCGATCTGATAATCGAGACAAAGATTCACAATATTTGCAGTGCCTTCCGCATTCGTTTCCATCATCAACTCTTTCATTCGCGGGTCATAACTTACCATAGCTGCACAATGATACACATGCGTTACATGTTCAAACGCCTTTTCTAATGAAGGAATATCCGTGATATCGCAGTCTATCCATTCTATATTGGCATTATTTATCGCCGTAAAAAAAAACGGCAATTTGGTTCTATAGGTTGCTTTTATTTTGTTATCTGCAGATAGTAATTCTAACAAATGTTGCCCTAAAAGGCCTGTCGCTCCGGTGATGAGAATCATTTAATTCAGATGTTAGTTGTTAGATGTTTAATAGCACAACATAGGTTACACTTTTCAAAGATATTAAATTTCAGTTCATAAAGAAAAAGAGAGCTATTTCAAATTTTCGTTACATTTTTTATAGTGCTGAATGCATTTTTTCTACCTAGGAAAAATGGCATGAAGAAAATACTTTTGACTGTCGAAAAAAATGAAAACCATTACATCTTGAACAAAATAACTATCTAAAAATTAATTCGAATCTAGAGAATTGTTGAATAAAAACGCTGTATTCCCATTTCACTTCGTGCGACAATCTCCATGATTCAACAACACCCTAAGCATCGAACATCGAATTCCGGACATCGATTATTTACATATACCCCAATATCTTCAACATACTTTGATAGGTTTGTTCTTTTGCATACAACCAATCAATGAGTTTTCCATTTTTGTCGTATTCAAGAACAACATGCTTGGGCGAGGGAATCATGCAATGTTTAATACCGCCGTATCCGCTGAGTTGATCTTGATAAGCACCTGTGTGAAAGAAGCCAATGTACAAAGGCTCTTGTTTAATTTTTGCTTCCTTTGTCGAACCTGTATTTGCATTCGTTTTACTCTTGGGTAAAAATACCGCATTGATATGTTCTTCTGAAGTGTAAAAATCATGACTGTCACAGGTAAGCCCACCAAGATGAACCTCCTGATATTCCTCATCCCATTTATTGACAGGCAACATCAGAAATTTTTCACCGATACCCCATGTATCGGGTAAGGTAGTGATAAATGAACTGTCGATCATATACCATATTTCACGATCGTTTTGCATTTTTTCATCCAACACACTATATATAATAGCGCCTGATTCGCCTACCGTAAATGAACCAAATTCTGTATAAATATTCGGCACATCAACCTTAGCCGCTTTACATGCTTTTTTAATGGTAGCGATAATTTCATTCACGATATAATTATAATCATAATCAAATCCCAAGGAATGTTTAATCGGGAAACCGCCACCAATATTCAGGCTATCTAACTCCGGTGCAATTTTTTTTAATTGAATATACAGGTTCAATACTTTATTCAATTCACTCCAATAATAAATATCATCTTTGATACCTTTATTCATAAAGAAGTG
>JANNYV010000300.1:0-11652 GCA_031410275.1 Bacteroidota bacterium | reverse complement strand
GTTGGTAGAGCACATCACTTTTAATGATGGGGTCCTGGGTTCGAGTCCCAGCGGGATCACAGGATGGGACTTTTCACGATTTTGTTGAAAAGTCCCATTTTTTTTTGGCTGTAATCCTTGCTAATATTGAATAAGAGAAACTGCTTCATTCAATTTCGGTGTTCGACTTTCATTTTTGTTATAAACTAACTTTTCAGCAAAAACCGAACACACGATGGCTTGTTTTGTATCCAAATCCGCTTCATCAAAGAGTGTGTCTATGTTTTGCAATACATCAATCGCATAGTTTACATATTCCTCCATTTTGCTATTGCATTCAATTCCTCATTCATAAACTATTCCTACCTTGCCCTCCCTTAATCTTACTGAACCTTATTTGAACTGTAACTTAACTATACCGAAATGTGGCGTGGTGCCTGATTGTATTGATTTTACTATGTCTGATGGCTTATTCCAGAATAACAATAGAATGTATACTTTCAATAAATTTAAGCACTTAGATTTTATTCTTTAATTTCGTGCGTATGAAAGTAAAGCAGCTAGAACTTCAGAACATAAGTCAAAAGTCGTAAAGCGCAGCTTGTTGAACGAGGACGATGTCAAAACGAAATCAACCCTCGTAAAATTTTTGAGAGGCCTTCCTTTTAGTACTTTTTATTAAATTGTATCAGATATTTGGTAGTAGCTATAGCAGTGTGGTTCAAATTTTCTTTTCAGTTTATGAGTATACCTTAATTAAAATTTTAGTGCTTCACAATAAACTTCTGTATGCCTTCATTTGCCTTTAAGAAATACACGCCATTTTTAAAATCTTTTGTCGACAAGCTTTGCGTGATTCCTGCTTTACGAATAAGCAACTCTCCAAGTACATTCAACACAACAATATTTTTTAATGGTTTTGAGAACTTTAATACATCATCTGTTGGATTTGGATAAATTTCAAACGAACTAATTTTATCGATTTCATTGATGCCATTTGATATGGCTGCCATAATATTTATATCATCTAAAAACAAACTGTTACCGTAAGCACTTGTTCCCCTGAATCTGATAATAATGCTGCTTTTACCCGCAAATGCATTCAAACTCACAGAGTCTTTACGCCATTGCGAACCTGTACTATCAGGGACAAACAAATCTGTAGTAACAGAGTCTGTCATTAACGCTACGCAATCTTTTGAATATACATTAGTCCATGTTGCCCCACAGTCATCACTCACTTCAATATCCAACTGATCACAATAATTTACTGTGTCGTAAGGTGCATACGCTAAAGCAAATGTCATAAAGGAAGGTGCAACTGCTTGAGTAAAATTTAATGCCGGACTATATAAATAATCCATTGAACCAACATTTCCTTCGTCATAAAAATCCATCCATACCGAACTGGCACTTGCAGCAAAACCTCCAGCAAGAGTCGTTCTCTCCCAGGTTAATTCTCCATCTTCATTATATCGATTCCATCCATTATCAAAAATTGAAGTGGAATCAAACCCTTGAAATATAGGCGTATTTTTAGTAGCTGCCGATAGAATTAAAAATTCTTGTGAAGCATTGTCGTTATATGTATTTAAATCAGTGATACCATTTGGGTTAACCGATTTACAATAGAAAGTATGTACTCCCGGTGTAGCTGTTTGGCTAGGCAATACAATAAACGAAGTATCCAAAGAACCTATTGAGCCCGTCCAATTGTATGTTTGAATTGGATTAGCATCAATTTGATAAGAAATTGTACAAGTCGTTAAAGTGTCTGTTCCATAATTTTTTAAGGTGACCATTGGAACAAATGTATTGAGACAAGAAGGACCGTGATTAATAGTATCCATCTTAGAAATTCCACCGTCAATAGGAAGCATTGGTGCCAGCATAAAAAATTCTTGTCGTGTTGAGCCACCGCCATAACCGGTAGCCACATATCCAATATTGCCAATGTTAAAGGAGACAGAGCCAAATACACCTTGTCCCGGATACTCAGCAATAGTATCCCAGACACCTGTAATAATATCATATTCATAAAACTCATGATGAAATACTTCAACCGGTTCTTCTATGCCAATTCCGGCATAAATTTTATTTGTACCTAAACAAAATGAAGCACCTGCCACAACACCGGGCCCCGGCATATCAGCTAAAGTATCCCAAGTGTCAGTCATTGAATTATAAGAATAAAATTTCTTACTTCCATAGTTTGAAGCAGTATCAATCCAATGGCCTTCACTTAAATAGATGAGTCCATTGTGAGCACAGCTTACAGGGTGATGCATTTTCAAACCAGGATAAAGTGCTTTTGCACTCCAGGTATCATTAGCCGGGTTATATTCCCACCAATCATTAATACTACCATTTGCATTATCACCAAAACCCATATAAATTTTACCATTAACAGCTGTTGCCGTTGGATGATTGCGTCCATCACTAGGGAAACTAGCTTTTTGCGTCCAAGTTGAAGTAATAAAATTGTAAGCCCACCAATCGGTTAAAAAAAGTGTGTCCGAATAGCCAAAACCTACATAAGCTGTATCACCAACTACTGCACCTATACCATATGAGGATTTTAAGCCCGGATAATCGGGTAATTGAGCCCACGTATTCGTAATGGCATTATACTCCCAAAAATCTTTGAGTTGTGCAGTGTCCTGTCCGGTAAGTACATAACCATTAATACCATGACTAAATCCAATCGCATGATGCCTTGGGGATCCTGGAAGAAATTGACGTGATTGCCATGAAAGTTGTGCAAACAGTTGAATCGTTGTAAGAAGAATTGCAAAAAGTGTAATTATTTTTTTCATATTGGTTTGATTTTTATTTATAAAAAAATGACTAAGGTTGGTCAAATGTACATAAAACTTACAAATTAGATAACTCTAAATTTACTAAAGTAATCATTTCATGTACAATAAAATGACATAAACTATTTGCATAGTCCCCAGCTAATTAATGTGAGCCATTGTTTGTTATGCTGTTATTCAAAAAAAACATTTTCGATTTTGTCCAATTCCAAAAACTTAATCGTTATAGTCTTGTAATCAATATATTTTAAACAACTTAAAACAAAAAAAATGACAACACAACAAGTCGCAAATCGATTAGTAGAACTTTGCCGCATGGGACAAATTTTAGAAGCCCAGGAAGAACTTTATGCAGATGATGTAACGAGTATTGAATCCGCTCAATCGCCCGTATCACCCGCCATAGGCAAAGAAGCCGTCGTCACAAAGGGAAAACATTTCGCCGCTTCCATCGAAGAAAGACATGGCGGCTCATTTGGTGACCCCATTTTTTGCGGTCATTATTTTAGCATAGCTTGCACATTAGATGCCACATTTAAAGAAAGAGGAAGAATGCAAATTGAAGAAATTTGTGTGTATGGAGTAAAAGATGGTAAGATAATCTCAGAACAATTTTTTTATTAATCAATTAAACAAAAATAACAATGAATGAATTCTTATTCATATTCAGAAGAAACGAAGTGAGCGATGAGCCAATACCTTCGCCAGAACAATTGCAAGCCATGATGAAACCTTGGCAAGATTGGATAGGCAGTATTGCTGCACAAAACAAATTGGTGAGCAACGGCAACCGGTTGTCGTCTGAAGGTCGCGTTGTAAAATCAGGGAATGTCATTACCAATGGCCCTTATGTAGAAATGAAAGAAGCCATTGGTGGATATATGATTGTACGTGCAAACTCTATCGACGAGGCTACCGCATTGACAAAAGACTGTCCCATTTTAAATATGGGTGGCAATGTCGAAGTACGAACTATCGTTCCGATGGATTAATTACCGAAACCATAAGTGCCTTTGTAAATTTGCAAAGGCACTTTTATGTATGCAAGAACAAGAACTCATACCGCATTTATTTAAAACAGAATACCGGAAAATAATATCCGTACTCTGTAAGCTATTCGGTGTCGAACATATTGAAATTGCCGAAGACATTGTGAGTGACACCTTTTTATTGGCTTCCGAAACATGGGGACAAAAAGGAATACCCAATAATCCAACCGCATGGCTTTATAAGGTTTCTAAAAATAAAACGCTTGATTATTTGAAGCGTCATAAAATTTTCAATACTAAAATTGTTGCTGACTTAACACATTCACAAACATCTTCACATGAATTGGAAATAGACTGGTCTGACAAAAATATTGATGACAGTCAATTACAAATGATGTTCGCTATTTGCAACCCATGCATTTCATCGCAAGACCAAATTTGTTTATCACTTTCTATTCTTTGTGGTTTTGGCGCAGACGAAATTGCAGATGCTCTTTTATTAAACAACGAAGTGATTTACAAACGTCTTTCAAGAGCAAAAATAAAATTAAAAGAAGCGAATATCCATATTGAACTTCCTTCGCAAACAGAAATAAACAAACGATTAGAAACTGTTTTAACAACCATCTACTTACTATTTAGCGAAGGCTATTATTCGAATACACAAAATAAAACCTTACGAAAAGATCTTTGTATAGAAGCCATGCGACTCAATGTGATGCTCACAGAGAACGAACATACCAATACCCCTTCAACCAATGCATTGCTTTCTTTAATGTGTTTTCATTCATCCCGATTCGAAGCCCGTACCAATGAACAGGGCAATTTGATTTTGTATGAAGAACAAGATGAAAAACTATGGAATAAGGAACTCATTCAAAAAGGTGAGTACTATTTAAACCGCGCAGCACATGGTAAACAAGTTTCGAAATTTCATTTAGAAGCATCCATCGCTTATTGGCATACACATAAAAAAGACACGAGCGAAAAATAGGAAAATATTTTACAACTCTATAATAAATTATTGCAGATTGAATATTCACCCATCATTGCATTGAACAGAACCTATGCGCTCTCAAAAGCAAACGGTGTTCGTGAAGGTATTGCAGAAGCCGAGAAATTAAATTTAATCGACAACCATTTTTATTTTACATTACTCGGCGAATTATATAAGAGTGTCGATAAAATAAAATCGAAAGCCTTTTTTTTAAAAGCATTATCATTGACCAACTCCAACGCAGATAAACAAATTATCGAAGCCAAACTAAATATGTAATGAAAATAGTTGGGCGGCACACACGCTTTCCGCTGCAAGTCCTCTCCCGATTGTGAAAAACTAACGCTTCGTTCCTCAGCTTGTTTTTCTACATCGGTATGCGGGCTTTCCACTACAATCGTTGCCGCAATACAAACGATGCGTATCGTTCAATAAAATAATTTTCCCATACCAAATTTTGTATAGTCGTACTCGTTTTATATTCATGCTGAAATGACGGATGTGTGAGGGATGGTAGCGAAAATCCTCCCGCCGCTTTGGGCGGGAGATTGCAGCGAACAGCCCGACCCGAGGCTTTGCGAGGGACACACCCAAATAAGAACTCGCTCTTAACATGTCCGTTTTATTGAGTAGGTTTACATCGCTAATACCAATACAAATATGATTACTAATTCCAAATTCCGAATCAGAAAGATGAATAAATTTCTACCTTCTGCTATTTTATTTATTGCATTCAGTTTGATTCTCACATCTACCTCTGCACAACTGACGGATAAAAATTATCGAATTTATTCTGTCGCACAAGCGAAGGAAGTAGACCTGAAAGAGATTGTCATGGACATGGAAAATTATGACGTGTTGTTTTATGGCGAACAGCATAATGATTCTGTCACGCATTTTATAGAAAAAAAATTAGCCGAACTTTTGTTTCAAGAATATCAGGATCGTTTTGCCTTGTCGATGGAAATGTTTGACAGGGATGTGCAAGGTATTATGAATGAATACCTGGATGGATTGATCAGGGAAAAAAATCTTAAAAAAGATGCCCGTGTGTGGAGCAATTATAATGATTATAAACCCATGGTTGAATTTGCAAAGGAACATCATATGGATGTGATTTGTGCGAATGCGGCCGGTCGGTATTCTAACCTCGCCGGACGAAATGGGATGCAAGGTTTGTTTGATTTACCTGAAGAATCGAAACAAAATTTTGCACCATTACCTTTTGATACGGCCATCGGAAAATATCATGATAAAATAATTGCATTGACGACGCATGACGCAAGCCCGGTTAAATCTGATTCTTCTAAACCGGTTTCTACTCCTCCGGTTTCGCCCATGGGTAATTTCAATTTCGTGATGGGGCAATCATTATGGGACGCCACGATGGCGTATTCTATTGCACAGTATTTGAAACGAAATAGAGGAATGAAAATAATGCAAGTCAATGGCAGAGTGCATAGCGATGAAGGGTTTGGTATTGTTCCTCAATTGATCACATATAAACACAATGTCAGAACATGCGTCATCTCAACATTTCCGGATGAAATAACCGATAAAACTGATTGGACTAAATTCGAGGGATTAGCTGATTATATTATCATTACCGATATCAAAGTACCGACAACATATGAGTGATACATTCATTCAATACTATATCATTTGACCAATATTTCTCTATCAGTAGCAACTAATAGTTTTTATTTTTTGCATGATCCCTTATCTGTTTTTTATAAATTAAATAGTTTAAAAAAATGGCCGCCCGCTCCCGGACAGCCTTTTTTTATGAGTGCTATTCGCACTTATTGAACAACTCGAACTCTGAATGTTTGTGTCTCATACTCACCGGATACAGTGATGTTGTATAACCCGTACGCCATATGAGAGGTTGACAGTCGAACTAATTTTGTGCCTGCATCAACTTCTGTTTCAGTCGATAGCATCACTCGTCCGGTCATGTCTGTCATTTTTATTTGATACGCTTCATTTCCTTCAGTATGAATACTGATATTTAAATAATCTGTTGCCAGATTTGGATACACCGTAATATTGCTTGCTGTACAATTCATTACGACTGAACGTGTTTCACTGAATTGTGTTTTGCCATCTAAATCTACACTTTCTATTTTGTAATCGAATGAACCTTCGCCTACATTGATATCTTTATAGCTATAGTCTTTTTTTACGGCGCTGTTGCCGGCTGCATTTATTTTTGCTATTATGTTGAACGAAGGTTCTAGATTTCCTTTTCGCATTACATTGAAATAAGAAGTATTTTCTTCTGATGAAGTTTCCCAATACAATTGTGTATTACAATGAATGGCTTCGGCATTAAAATAATTCATCACAACCGGCAATGCAAAATTTGGTGAAACTAAAATATGAATCGTAGCCTGTGCACATGCTTGAGGTGTACCATCGTCACATGTTGTATACGGATAATCGACAGGGCCATAAAAACCAGAAACAGGTGTGAAGGTAAAATTACCATTGCTTGCCAATATCAATGTTCCTGCATTTTGTATCGTTGTGGTTTGCGGTGAAATGGTTTGTATGTTCTGTTCAGGGTCTACATCATTTAGTATTGCACTTCCTGATACTTGTGTATTTAAAGGGGTACTTTTATAATCATCTGCAGCAGAAGTAAGGTTCACACTTGTTGACGGAGCAACTGTTATAATTTGCATGGCCGTTGCACATAAGGATGGAATTGAGTTATCACAAACCTGATACAACAAGGTATCGGCTCCGCTAAAATTAGTATTGGGCGTATAGGTTGTAAAACCTGTTGTAAGATTTACTGTGACAGTTCCATGATTTGGTTGGTCAGTAATACTAACTGTTGCTGCTACTAAACTACAACCGGAATTTCCGCAAGCATCATTCGCTAATGTATTTAAATTGACAGGTGTATTTTGTAATGTGGTTGCAATATCTGTATTGGCTGTTGGCGGATTGATTGACGAAGAAAAATCTAATACTGTAATTTGTAATTGAACAAGAAGCATACCACCACCCGGTCCTGTAACAGGCACATCAAAATAAAATACACCGGCAATAGGGTTGATAAATGTATAGGTTCCGTTAGCATTTATAACAGGCATTGCGGTGCCGGGGTTCGAAAGATTCGGTAATGGATTACCATACGTTGTACCCGGAAGGACTTCATCATTGGTGCTTACATTCCCATTCAATTGTACATTTACATACGTCACATTTACATCAGGGTTAGGCATAGTCACCGGCAATTTTGCCAGACCAAAAACAATACTTTCTTTACCCGCATTATCAGTAGCTGAATAAGGTATATCAATGATAACCGCGCCATCAACCGGGTCAACCAAAATAGTTTGTGCAGGTTCACCGTTTGCATTTGTTGGAATTGTAACACCGGCGATTGGAAATGTTGATGAAGTATATTGCGTGCCATCAATGGTAATACTCGTAACATTTGCCGGGAAATTTGTAATGGTTATAAATGTAATGGTTCCGCTACTTGCATCAGTTGCTGCAAATATTGTTGCAGGGACTAACACATCGACATTGCCTCCCGGATTTACCTGACTTTCTGCAAAGATGATTGCAGGTGTCGGTAATTCTTCAATCCCAAAATTTGCATTTGTTATATCACTTGTATTTAA
Source organism: Bacteroidota bacterium (assembly GCA_031410275.1). GTDB lineage: Bacteria > Bacteroidota > Bacteroidia > Chitinophagales > Chitinophagaceae > OLB11. The sequence goes on along the minus strand of JANNYV010000300.1, from coordinate 3,230 downwards.
TATAATTCCGGATAGCATAGCATTGATATTTCCATCATCACCGATTCCTGAACCCAAATTTTCGCCGGTACTGACCCAATTTGCAGGTAATATTCTAGCCGGTGCCGGTTGACCAATTGCACCTTGTGTACTACTAATTTGCAACGCATAGGTACCAGGATTTACTTGAGGGAAAGTATATGTCCCATCCATATTAATAGCTGTTATTGCGACTACATTTGAAGATGCATCTAATAACATTGCATACAATATTGTTGCATCAGGATTTCCCAGACCAATGCCATTGACTGTATTATCAGAAAGACCATTAACATCATTAAAAATTGTACCGCTAATTCCTATGGTACCAAAAGGCATGTTGGCAATACCGATTGAGACACTTAATTGATTTGCATTATCTGTCGCTGAATATGGAATGCCGACATTTACTAAACCATCGACAGGATCAACAAGAATTGTTTGTGTTGGTTGTCCGTTTGCATTTGTTGGAATAGTAATGCCGGCAAGAGGGAATGTTGATGATGTATATTGTATTCCGTTGATTGTAATTGTTGTTGCATTTGTCGGGAAGGAAGTAATGATTATTGAAGTAATATTTCCTCCGCTTGGATCTGATGCATTGAAAATTGCTGACGGCACATTGACATTCATTATGCCTCCGGGATTTACCTGACTTGTTGCACTTAATGATGCAGGTGTTGGTAATTCTTCGAGACCGAAATTCGCATCATTTACATCAATATTACTTAATGCAATAGGTTGAAGAATACCATTGATTATTCCATCATCACCTGTTCCTGTTCCAATATGTTCACCGGTATGCACCCAATTTGTTGGTAAACTTGTTGGCGGTGATGGATTGCCTATATTGCCTTGCACAATGCTGACTTGTAATGAATAAGTTCCCGGATCCACCTCAAAAAATATGTAACTACCGTCACCATTCACGTTTGTGGTTGCTACCACATTGTTAGAGGTATTGAGTAAATTTACATACAAAGAAACACTTGCAGGATTTCCAAGACCAATACCATTGACAGTATTATCAGTATTGCCATCTACATCATTAAATACAGTTCCACTCAAGCCGATGGTATAGAAAGGAAGATTGACAATACCGCTAGCCGCACTGGTTTGATTTGCATTATCTGTTGCTGAATAATGAATAATCACATTCACAATCCCATCAAAAGGATCTATTAAAATTGTTTGTGTTGGTTGCCCACTTGCATTCGTTGGAATGCTGATACCACCGCCCGGAAATGTTGATTGAATATATTGAATACCATTAACTGTAATTGAATTTGTATTTGAAGGAAAGTTTGTAATTGTAATATCGGTCACCGTTCCGCCGTTAGGATCTGTTGCATTAAATAAAGTGGAAGAAACAAAAGCATTGTTTGCACCACCCGGATTTACATCACCTGGGGCCATTACTATTGAAGGTGTTGGCAATTCTTCAATACCAAAATTTGCATTGATGACATTTACATTGCTCACTTGTATCGATGATAAAATTCCATTTACAGCTCCGTCATTTCCTATTCCACTTCCTATATGTTCGCCGATATTTACCCAATTGCCTGGCAAATTAGTTGATGATGCCGGACTCCCAACTGTACCTTGTTGCGTAGACGCTTGCACGCCATACGTTCCTGGGTTCACTTCAGCAAATGTATAGGTTCCGTCAGGGTTTACGGTTGTTGTCGCTTTCACAACATTACCCGGCCCTAATAAATTTGCATACAAGGTGCTGCCACCCGGATTGCCAACGGCTATGCCATTTACTGTATTATCAGTTAGTCCATTAATATCATTAAATACGGTTCCGCTTATGCTTACTGTAAAGAATGGAATTGTTGCAATTCCTGTTGCCGCACTTTCCTGATTTGCATTATCAGTTGCTGAATAAGGAATAGATACTACCACCGCTCCATTGATTGGATCAACAGAAATAATTTGCAAAGGTTGTCCTGATACATTTGTCGGAATAGCTACACCACTGCTTGGAAATGTTCCGGCAGTATATTGTATTCCGTCTATCGTAATGCTTGTTGCATTTATTGGAAAACTTGTTATTGTAATTGAATTAATATATCCACCGTCCGAATCATTTGCTGCAAAAATTGTTAATGATATTGTTACTTCGTTTGTGCCTCCCGGATTTACCTGAGTGACTGCACTAAGAATTGATGGTGTGGGTAATTGCTCAATACCAAAATTAGCATTCACTATATTGGATGATAATATTGTAACCGATGAAAGTATTCCATTTGCATTTCCATCATCACCTAAATTTATTCCAAGATGCTCACCTGTGTGTACCCAATTTGTTGGCAAACTTGTTGACGGTGCATTGTTGCCAATAGCCCCTTGAATGGTACTAATTTGAATTGAGTATGTTGCCGGACTAACTTCTGAAAAAGTATACGTACCGTTGGCATTTATTATTGTTGTTGCGACAACATGATTTGACGCGTCAATTAAATTTGCATACAAAATTGTATTCGAAGGATTGCCCAGCCCGGTTCCATTAACTGTATTATCTGTCGCACCATCAACATCATTGAAAACTGTGCCACTCAAACTTACAGTATAAAAAGGAATATTGGCCATACCTGTTGTAGTGCTTTGCTTCCCTGCATTATCTGTTGCTTTATAAGGAATACTCACCGTTACTACTCCGTTGATTGGATCCACTAAAATTGCTTGGAGTGGTTGACCAGATACATTGGTTGGAACGCTAACACCTGCTATCGGAAAAGTTCCGGAGGTGTATAGCGTTCCGTTTATCGTTATACTCGCTGCATTCGCAGGAAAGTTTAATATCGTTATCGATGCAATGATTCCTCCACTCAAATCGCTTGCTGCAAACGTGGCTATAGGAACAGCTACGCTGTTTGTACCACCAGGGTTTACTTGCATCGCCGCCGTTAATATAGCAGGTGTCGGTAATTCTTCAATACCAAAATCTAATGTCGAAATATTGGTAGTAATTGTATTAAAAGTTTGTGTGAGTGGTGATGTAATTTCCCAGCCTGAAGGCAAGGTTGCTATTGCAGGAGCTGTTGTTCCTTCAATGCCCAAGCTATTTGTAATACGCACTATTAGCCCCGTTGCATAGGTTGGCACTTTCACAAATGAATACGTACCATCTCCACCCAACGCAACACTTTCCATGGTATTACCAGTAACAGGATCGACCAAAGTTGCGAATAATGTATTGCTTA